>NZ_DLJR01000085.1:0-20683 GCF_002484365.1 Empedobacter sp. UBA7611 | reverse complement strand
ATTTCGGATTGCAAATATAGGGGGTTTTCTGATAAAACCTAAACTTTTTTCAAAAAAAATCTCGGAAATTTTGCATCCGAGATTCTTTTATTTCAAAATCAACGATTTAATTTATTATAAAATCGCGTTTAATTTTTCTACTAATTGCTCTTTTGGAACAACTCCAACAACTTTGTCTACTACTTCTCCGTCTTTGAAGAATAAAATTGTAGGAATGTTGCGGATTCCATATTTCGCAGCAACTTCTTGGTTTGTGTCTACATCAACTTTACCAATAACTGCTTTTCCTTGATATTCTGAAGCAAGCTCTTCCACAACTGGACCAACCATTCTACAAGGACCACACCAAACAGCCCAAAAATCAACCATTGCTGGTTTTCCTGACTCTATAATATCTGATGCAAATGATGCGTCTGTTACTTCTAATGCCATAATCTTATATTTTTTTATCTAATCTTAAGTTTACAAATCTACATAAAATTTTATTCTTGAAAAATTTCGTTCATATTATCTATCAATTATTGAATAGATGAAACGAATAATTAATTCAGTTTGAATGTAATTTCCTGCAATTCATCTAATTCTTTCAACAAATCTCGACAAATGTTAATTTTGATTTTACTTGCTGGTAAATCTAAATTATTCAAATAATCTTTTGGATCAATTAATTGAATTTTTAATAATTTATCTCCTTGATATTTGAACATAATATCTGATAATTTG
This sequence comes from Empedobacter sp. UBA7611, assembly GCF_002484365.1. NCBI lineage: Bacteria > Pseudomonadati > Bacteroidota > Flavobacteriia > Flavobacteriales > Weeksellaceae > Empedobacter > Empedobacter sp. UBA7611. The sequence goes on along the minus strand of NZ_DLJR01000085.1, from coordinate 19,960 downwards.
CTAAATGTTTCTTCCGAAAATTCTGGAACTTCAATCTTCACCGTCATTTTTTCGGCTTGTTTTTCAACAATTTCATTCAACAACAAAATATTTGTGATGTTTTTATACACACGACCTTGCGTTACATTTCCTTCTTTGTCTTTGAATTCTTTTTTCGAGATATTCAATTTCAAATTCAAGAACATATTTTCCTGCATAAAGTGTCTATATTTCATATAATCGCTACCAAAAACCATGATATCCATCGAATCGGTGTAATCACTAAACGTAAAAATACCAAATTCGTTTCCATTTTTGGCAATTCTATGTTGAATATTTGACATCATTCCACAAATTGAAACTTCTTTGTTAACAAAATTATCTTCATTCGCATTGATATCAGAAATACTACAATTTGAAGCCATTTTCAACTCATGTTTGAAATCATCCAAAGGATGCGAAGAAATATAAATTCCAACAACTTCTTTCTCTTTCGACAAACGTTGTAACATATTCCATTTCTCACAATCTGGCAACATCGGAACCACATCTTCTACAACAGAATCACCTCCAAAATCACCAAATAAAGAAGTTTGAGAAGAGTTTTTTTGCTCCTGATAATTTCCTCCATATTTGATTAATTTTTCCAAATTAGTTGTCGTATTATCGATAAAAAAATAACGTCCACGATGAAATTCAAACGAATCAAAACCTCCAGCTAAAACTAAGTTTTCGATTGTTTTTTTGTTCACTGTTCGCAATTCGACACGTTTAACAAAGTCGTATATATCTTTGAACGGACCATTTGCTTCACGTTCAGAAATTATCGAGTTTACTGCGGCTTGCCCAACACCTTTTACAGCTCCCATTCCAAAACGAATTTCATAATTTTCGTTTACGTTAAACTTCGTAATCGATTCATTGATATCTGGACCAAGAACCGCCAATCCCATTCGCTTACACTCTTCCATAAAGAAGGTCACTTGCTTGATATCATTCATATTATTTGAAAGAACAGCCGCCATATATTCTGCTGGATAATGTGCTTTCAGATAAGCTGTTTGATACGCTACCCATGCATAACACGTCGAGTGCGATTTATTGAAGGCATAGGATGCAAAGGCTTCCCAGTCTGTCCAAACTTTTTCTAAAATCTTAGGATCATGCCCTTTTTCTGAAGCTTGCGCAACAAATTTTGGTTTCATTTTATCCAAGACAGCTTTTTGCTTTTTCCCCATTGCTTTACGCAAAACGTCGGCATCACCTTTCGAGAAACCTGCTAATTTTTGCGAAAGCAACATTACTTGCTCCTGATAAACCGTAATTCCGTAGGTTTCTGATAAATATTCTTCCATCGCATCCAAATCGTACTGAATTGGTTCTTCACCATTTTTACGGCGAACAAACGACGGAATATATTCGATAGGCCCAGGACGATAAAGGGCATTCATGGCAATTAAATCCGCGAAAACTGTCGGACGTAAATCCTTCATGTATTTTTGCATTCCGGGTGACTCGTATTGGAAAACCCCAACCGTTTCGCCACGCTGGAAAAGCTCATATGTTTTTTCGTCGTCAATCGGAATTTCATCCGGATTGATTTCGATTCCTGTTCTCGCTTTTACTAATTTGATGGTATCTTTAATCAAGGTTAAGGTTTTCAACCCCAAAAAGTCCATCTTCAATAATCCGGCACTTTCTGCAACCGAGTTATCAAACTGCGTTACATATAAATCTGAATCTTTAGCTGTTGTTACAGGTACGAAATTCGTAATATCATCTGGCGTAATAATTACCCCACACGCGTGAATTCCCGTGTTACGAACAGAACCTTCTAAGATTTTTGCTTGCTGAATAGTTTCCGCAGCTAAATCGTCTCCATTCGATAAACGTTTTAATTCGCTTACAGCATCAAACTCTTCTGGTTTTAAGGCTCCTTTTAATGCAGCTTCATCTAAATTGAAGATTTTAGATAACTTCATATTCGGAATCAAACCTGCAACACGGTTCGCATCAAACAATGGTAAATCCAATACACGCGCCGTATCTTTAATCGAAGATTTCGCCGCCATTGTACCATAAGTGATGATTTGCGCTACTTGATTTGCTCCATATTTATCAATCACATAATCCATTACCAACGATCGACCTTCGTCATCAAAGTCGATATCGATATCGGGCATAGATACACGATCAGGATTTAGGAATCGCTCAAAAAGTAAATCGTACTGAATTGGATCTAAATTGGTAATCCATAAACAATAAGCAACTGCTGATCCTGCCGCCGAACCACGACCTGGACCAACCGATACGCCCATTTTACGCGCCGCAGCAATAAAATCTTGTACAATCAAGAAATAACCAGGATAACCTGTTTTTTCAATTGTGGCTAATTCGAAATCCAAACGTTCTTTAATTTCGTCTGTCAATTCTGGATAACGAATTTTTGCACCTTCGTAGGTTAAATGTTTTAAATAAGCATTCTCACCTCTTTTCCCTCCATCTTCATCATCTTCTGCGTGATGAAATTCTTCGGGAATATCAAATTTTGGAAGTAATACATCTCGATAAAGCGTGTATTCTTCTATTTTATCAACAATTTCTTGAATATTAATAATTGCTTCGGGAATGTCTTGAAACAATTGTTTCATTTCTGCTTCCGACTTAAAATAATATTCTTGATTTGGCAAACCAAAACGGAATCCACGACCACGACCAATTGGCGTTGATTGTTTTTCTGCATCGCGCACACACAACAAAATATCGTGTGCATTCGAATCGTCTTGATTGATATAATACGTATTATTTGTCGCAACAACTTTTACATTGTGTTTACGCGCAAACGCAAGCAAAGTCTGATTAACACGATCTTCATCTTCTTGTCCGTGGCGCATCAATTCGATGTAAAAATCATCACCAAACTGCTCTTTCCACCAAAGTAAAGCTTCTTCGGCTTGCTTTTCACCAAGATTCAAAATTTTGTTTGGAACTTCACCTTGTAAGTTTCCAGACAAAACAATTAAATCTTCTTTATATTCTTCAATAATCGCTTTATCAATTCGAGGCACGTAGTAAAACCCATCAGTATAAGCCTTCGATGCCATTTTTGCTAAATGATGATAACCATTTTTGTTCTTTGCAAAAATTACAATTTGATAGCCATTATCCTTTTTTGTTTTGTCTAAATGATTTTCACAAACAAAGAATTCGGAACCAATAATAGGTTTTAAGATAACTTCCGTTGGTTCTGCTCCGTCAGCAATTAACTCTTCATTCTTTACTTTTGCAGCTTTATTATGATTTTGTACTTCTGCATTAAAATGAAAAGCTCCCATCATATTTCCATGATCGGTAATTGCAACTGCAGTCATTTTATTTTTTGCCGCAGCACTCACCAAATCGTTTACAGAAATAGTCGATTGAAGAATTGAAAATTGTGTGTGATTATGTAAATGTGCAAATTTTGCTTTCTCGAATTGTGCTAAAACTTCTTCCGAAATATCAATAACCTCATCTCCTCCATCTTCTTTGGCTTTAATTTTCGCAATTTCTTGTGAAGCTTTTTTAAGATTTACGTGATTTAGTCCAACTGGCTGAATATTTGTTTCATTAATTGCATTAAATCGAACAAAATATTCATCTTCAACTTCTAACTCGTTTTTTGTAAAAATACCTTTACGAATCAACTCGAAAAAACAACGCGTAGTTGCCTCCACATCGGCAGTTGCGTTATGCGCTTCGCCAAACGAAACACCAAAAAGATATTGATGCAATTCCGTTAACGTTGGTAATTTGTAACGACCTCCACGACCTCCAGGAAGTTTCAATAACTCAGCAGTCACCTCGGTACAGGTATCCAAAACAGGTTTTTCGGCTAAATTATTTTCATAATTCAGACGATAAAATTCGGCTCCCATAATGTTAATATCGAAACCTAAATTTTGTCCAACAATAAATTTAGCTTTACCTAAAGCTTCGTTGAATTTATCTAAAACTTCTTTTAATGGAACACCTTTTTCGGTTGCTAAATCAGTTGAAATTCCGTGAATACGTTCAGAATCATACGGAATATCAAAACCATCTGGACGCACCAAATAATCTTGATGTTCAATAATTTGCCCCATTTCATCGTGCAATTGCCAAGCGATTTGTATACAACGCGGCCAGTTGTCGGAGTCAGAAATCGGCGCATTCCAATCTTTCGGAAGACCAGTTGTCTCTGTATCGTATATTAAGTACATTGAGTTTTCGTTTGAATCTGTAAATTTACGAAATCTTAGCAGAAGATTTTCTTAAGATAAGTTAAGAATAATTATCTATTTTAGATGTTCAAATCAACGAAAATGAAAAATATTTTCATCATTAATGGAAGCACAAGCGAAAATTCATCTAATCAAAAAATCATAGAAAATTTTATTTCTTCTACATCTCAATATTTCAAATGTACTGTTTTTGATGAATTAAAAACTCTTCCTCATTTTGATCCAGAACGTTCTATCGAAAATACGCCGCAAGAAATACTTGGTTTTAGAACTGAAATAGAAAAAGCTGATGGAATAATTATTTGTACGCCCGAATATATTTTTAGTATTCCGAGTGGATTAAAAAATGTATTAGAATGGTGCGTTTCTACAACTATTTTTGATGGAAAACCTTTAGGAATTATCACTGCGTCTGCAAATGGAGAAAAAGGACATGAAGAATTGCAATTGATAATGAAAACGTTGATGACAAACTTCAATAATGAAACAACTTTACTCATTCAAGGTGTTAAAGGAAAAGTAAATTCGGAAGGAAAAATTATTGATAAAGTAACTTTACAACAATTGGAAGAGTTCATCGTAGCTTATAACCAACTATTAACCTAAAATATGTTTTACGTTTATACTATTGCAATACCACTTTTGATTATTTTGACTTTTTATTTCGTTGAACGAAAAATATTCAAAATAAATAACCTTCTCATTTTAGTTTTTTTATTCTGGCTTTACTTGATTAGCTTATTTTTTTTACAATATTTTAAAATTTTAAATGATTTTTGGAGTTTATACTCCATTTTACTCTTCTTACTTCCAATCACTATTATTGTATTAATTATAAAAATTGTAATGATTATTCTAAATAATTTTAAAAAATAAATGAAACAAAAACTAATCTATATACTTTATTGGTCAGCAATATTTACGGTTTCAATATCAATGTTTGTGTATGGAATTGTAAAACCTACTCAATTCACAAATATGGATAACAGCATTAATAATCATCTTTCTGAAGGTCATCGATTGATGTGGAATTTTTATAGTTTTACCAAAGGGTATCCAATAATCATCGGAATTTTTGAAGTGATTGGTGCAATCACATTACTTTTTAGAAGGACAAGAATTTTTGCATGCTTGTTATTAACTACAATTTTAATCAATATTATTCTACAAGATTATTTCTATGAAATTGTTGCGCTAAATTCTTCTATTTTTTATCAAGTTTTAGTCTTTGTTATCTTAATTATTGACAAAGAAAGAGTGATTGAAATTTTTTCGAAACTATTTGAATTAAAAACTAAACTAAAACCAAACTGGATTCTAATCATTATAAGTTTTATACTTGCAATTGGCTTTAAATTTATTGAAACAAAAGTTTTATAACCAAAAAAGATGAACTTAATTCAGTTCATCTTTTTCTAAAATTTCTTCCGACTCAAAACTCATTTTAAGTTTGATGAGTTCATCTTTTATATTTTCTAATCGCTTCACAACATCTATTTCATCTGTTGTTGTCGCAATTCCTTTTTTACCAATCGCTTGTTTTGCACCTTCTAACGTATAGCCTTTTATTTTTACCAAATAATAGATATTCTTGAAACAATCAATATCATTTTTGGTAAATAATCGATTTCCTTTTTTGTTCTTTTTGGGTTGAATAATTTCAAATTCTTTCTCCCAAAATCGAATCAACGATGCATTTACATCAAAGGCTTTGGCGACTTCGCCAATCGAGTAATATAGTTTATCAGGCAGGTCTACGTTCATTATCAGCGTTTAATCCAAAGATAATGACAATTTTTTAGAGTTTTGATAAATTTTAATGAAATCGTCTGGATCTACATCATTGTAGAAATACATAATTGGATCTACAGGTTCTCCATTCTTGTGAATTTCGTAATGCAAATGCGCTCCTGTCGACAATCCAGTCGTCCCAACATAACCAATTACATCGCCTCTTTTCACTTTTTGTCCACTACGAACTTTCGCACGAGACATGTGAGCATACAAACTTTCGTAACCATTTCCGTGTTTCAAGACCACCATATTTCCGTAACCCGAATTAAATTCAGAAACTTTTACAGAACCATCTCCAGTTGCATAAATTGGTGTTCCTGTAGAAGCTGCAAAATCTAAACCTTTGTGCATTTTATTCACTTTCAAAATTGGGTGAAAACGAGATCCATAACCAGAAGCTAATCTACTTACATATTTATCTGCAACAGGTTTTAGTACTGGCATTGATGATAAATTGGCATCTTTAACACCAGCCGAACGAAATACTTCGTCCAACGATTTTGATTCAATTTCAATTTTATCAATCAATTTTTCGATATCTTCTGCTGTATAATTATCAATTTCTTTGTTTACAGAATCGATATTTTCATTGACACGCATATCATAAATTGTACGATAAATATTGCGATCTTTTTCTTCGATTTCTGTCAAAGCTTCTTCAACTTCTTTGAATTTTTTATGTAATTGCTGATTTTCATTTTCCATTCTTTCCAACTCAGCTAATAATTTGCTTTTGTCGTCTTTGAATTTCCCTGCTCTCGATGCGTATTCAGAATCATTAAAATGATAACCAATCATTCCAGCAGATATTGTCGATAGACATAAAAATAGTAATACGTATAATGCTGTTTTAGGAGTTTTTTGGACTCTTTTCTTCGCCCAACTCATTAAAAATTTCACAGAATTATACTTATAGTTTTTATTTTCCATTACTTAACCAACCTTTTATTATCTTTGTAAAACGTTTGCAAAGTAACGAATATTGTACGAGTAAACTTGTTAATCAAATGATAAAAATAATTTAATTAAATGAAATCCAAAGATATAAGAAAAGAATTTCTGCATTTTTTTGAGACAAAAGGCCACTTAATAGTAGACTCTGCGCCGATTGTTTTGAAAGACGATCCGACATTAATGTTCAATAATTCGGGGATGGCACAATTCAAAGAATATTTTTTAGGAAACGGAACTCCAAAAAGTAATCGTATCGCGGATACACAAAAATGTCTTCGTGTTTCTGGTAAACATAATGATTTGGATGATGTAGGAAAAGATACTTACCACCACACGATGTTCGAAATGTTAGGAAACTGGTCTTTTGGTGATTATTTCAAAAAAGAAGCAATCGCTTGGGCGTGGGAATTACTAACAGAAAAATACGGAATCTCTAAAGATCAAATTTATGTAACCGTTTTTGAAGGTGATAAAGGTGACGGAACATCATTAGATGAAGAAGCATTAGAACTTTGGAAACAACATATTGCTGAAGATAGAATTCTTTACGGAAATAAAAAAGATAATTTCTGGGAAATGGGTGATATCGGACCATGTGGACCATGTTCTGAAATTCATGTTGATATTCGTCCAGAAGCTGATCGTTTAGCTGTTGATGGTAAAACATTGGTTAATATGGATCATCCACAAGTTATCGAAATTTGGAACTTGGTATTTATGCAATATCAACGTAAAGCGGATGGTTCTTTAGAATCTTTACCGGCTCGCCATATCGATACAGGTATGGGATTTGAGCGTTTGGCAATGGTTTTACAAGGAAAATCATCTAACTATGATACAGATGTTTTTCAACCAACAATTCAAAAATTAGAAGAAATTTCTGGTGTAAAATACGGAACAGCAGAAAAAACAGATATCGCTATTCGTGTTGTAGTTGACCATTTACGTGCAGTTTCTTTTGCAATTGCAGACGGACAATTACCATCAAACACAGGAGCAGGATATGTAATTCGTCGTATTTTACGTCGTGCAATTTCTTACGGATATCGTTTCTTAGGTCTTAAAGAACCTTTTATCTATAAATTATATCCAATCTTGAAAGCTGAAATGGGTGATTTCTTCCCAGAATTAGTGAAACAAGAAACAATTGTAACTGGCGTTATTCGCGAAGAAGAAGCATCTTTCTTACGTACAATTGAACAAGGATTAAATCGATTAAATCAAATCATTGAGCAATTAGGAGATTCTAAAGTTGTTCCTGGTGATGTGGTTTTCGAATTATATGACACATTTGGTTTCCCCGCAGATTTATCTCGTATTGTAGCAGAAGATCACGGTTTCACAATTGACGAAGCTGGTTTTGAAGCTGAAATGGCGAAACAAAAAGAACGTTCGAAAAAAGCAACTGCTTTAGTAACGGATGACTGGGTTATTTTAGATGATAAAGGAAAGGAAACCTCTATCGCTTATGATAACACAGAAGCTGAAGTAAAAATTACACGTTACAGAAAAGTAAAAAATAAAAAAGGAGAATTTTTCCAATTGGTATTCAACCAAACGCCATTCTATGCAGAATCTGGAGGACAAATTGGTGATACAGGATCAATTTCTACTTTGAATGAAACAATTGAAGTTGTTGACACGAAAAAAGAAAATAACTTAGTAATTCATTTCGTTGAAACTTTACCAGAAAATGTAAACGCTACATTCAATGCGAAAGTTGACACAGAAAAACGTAATGAGACAACTAAAAATCACTCTGCAACACACTTAATGCACGAAGCTTTACGCGAAGTTTTAGGAACGCACGTAGAACAAAAAGGTTCGTATGTTGGAGACGATTATTTACGTTTTGACTTTTCTCATTTCTCTAAAATGACAGATGAAGAATTGGCTATTGTTGAGCAAAAAGTAAACGATAAAATTGCAGAAGCTTTACCATTAATCGAAAAAAGAGATTGTGATATCAACGAAGCTATCACTGAAGGTGCAATGGCTTTATTTGGTGAAAAATATGGTGATAAAGTTCGTGTCATTCGTTTCGGATCTTCAATCGAATTATGTGGTGGTACACACGTAAAAAACACAGCGGATATTCGTCTGTTCAGAATTTTATCTGAATCTTCTACTGCTGCTGGTATTCGTCGTATCGAAGCAATTACATCAAACAAAGCAATCGAAGCATACAAAGATGCTGAGAAAAATTACAATGATGTTTTAGCTGCACTTAAAACGAAAAATGATGCGGTAAAAGCGGTTCAACATTTATTAGATGAAAATGCAGAATTGAAAAAGCAATTAGAGTCTTTTGTTGCGCAACAAGCTGCTGCTGAGAAAGCGACTTGGAAAGCTGCGATTAAAGAGATTAATGGTGTTAATTTCTTAGCGGTTAAAACGAATTTAGATACAAATGCCGCAAAACAAAATGCAATTGATTTAACAAAAGAAATCGAAAATGCATTTATCGTTGTTGGTACGAATGATGCCGTAAAACCATCGATTACAATTTCTATCGCAAAAAACCTTGTAGATGAAAAAGGTTATAACGCAGGACAAATTGTAAAAGAAATCGCGAAGCACATCAATGGCGGCGGTGGTGGACAAGCTTTCTTAGCTACAGCAGGTGGTAAAGAGGTTTCTGGATTAGATGCTGCACTAAAACAAGCAGAGGATTTTGTTAAATAATAAATCTCTATTATAATACTTTAAAAGCGACTTGGTTTATCAAGTCGCTTTTTTTTTATTTTTATAATTCTATTTTAGAATTATCACTTTTAACTTTTTTATCTTGAAAGAGATCAAATTATTGATTGCCGTTAGTATAGTTGCAATTGTTTGGGGAACAACTTTCCTCGGAATTCGTATAGCTGTAGAAACTATTCCTAGTTGGTTTGTTGCTGAAATTCGTCAATTTTTGGCAGGACTAATTATGCTAATTATTTTACTATCTAAAAAGGAATTAAAATAGATTGTCTGGAAAAACCTTTCTTATCAACTTATCTCGCTTCATTAATGCTGATAATGGCAAATGGATTAACTACTGCTGCAGAAGAAAACTTATCGAGTATTTTAGCTGCATTAATTAGTGCAACCTCACCTATTCTCGTTTTTTTAGGAAGTATTTTTATTGGCTTACAAAAATTCAGTTAGCGTGGATTATTAGGTGTTTTACTTTATTTTGGGGGTGGAATATTTATTTTTTGGTAGGGAAATCAAGAATTAGCAAATCTAGCATATAGAACTGGAATTATTTTACTTTTTTGTGCAATTACAGGTTGGGCAACAGGAACTATTTTCATTAAAAAAATGAATATTCAATCCAAAAATATTTCTCTCAATCTTTTTTACCAATTTATATTTGCTGGAATTGTTTAAATTATTTTTGCTTTCGCTTTTACAAAAAATTATAATTTCGAAAATTGGAGTACAAAAAGTATTTCTGCCATGCTTTATTTAGCTGTTTTTGGTTCTGTGATTACGTTTTTTTCATTTCATTATGCGTTGACCAAAATTTCTCCAATACAAGTTTCTATTCTTTCTTATTTCAATACGATTATTGCAATAATTTTGGGTTGGTTAATATTAGACGAACAAATTTCATCAAAGTTTATCGTCGCTACTATTCTAATTATTCTTGGTGTTTTTATTATTAATTATAAGCCAGAAATGTTCAAAACTAAACGTTTAAAAGCAGATTAAGAGTTACGTAATAAAATTTATTTTAATATTTTTAACATAATTTAACAACTTAATCTATGATTGAAATATACAAACGAGTAATGTTTGACAATTACGCCAATTTCTCGGGAAGAGCCCGCAGAAGCGAATATTGGTATTATACATTATGTAATGTTATCATTTCATTTGTAATGTATATTCTAGTTATTATCTCTGTAGCTATTGGAAGCGACGGAGAAAGTCCTGGAATTTTATTTTACTTAATTTATGGAATTTTAATGTTGTATGCATTAGCAACTTTTATCCCTTCTTTAGCAGTTGTTGTAAGACGATTACACGACACAGGAAAAAGTGGTTGGTATTATTTAATTGGTTTAATTCCTCTTGTGGGAGCTATTTTATTAATAATAGCATTAGTTACAGATAGCCAACCAGGTTCTAATCAATGGGGACCAAACCCAAAAGAAACTGATGATTCTATCAACGAAATAGGAAACGATTTAATCGAAAGATATTAAAATTAAAAAGCGAGATTAATTCTCGCTTTTTAATTGGATTAATTTTATCCATTGTTTTAGATTATATCGTCTAAAAATCCCCAAATAACGTTGATTAAAAGAGTTCACCCAAATCGAATTGTCTTCACAATAAATTACAACTGTTTCGATATAATCTCGTCTTCGATAATTATATTTATAAAAAATATTTCGTTCCGAATATTCAAAAAGAAACAAACCTTGTTCATCCAACGATTCGGTAAAATTAAGTTGTCGCTGAGCTAATTCTTTGATTAAATTAATATTCTCACTTAACGATTTTGATGTTTTAATTTCTACAAAAAATCTATCATTAATTGTCGTTATTATTCGGATTCCAAAAATTACAATCATTGAAATAAAAATAATATTGATTTCACTTGATGCATAAGCGAAAAACAAAATAAGTAAAAACATTAAACCTAAATCTAAATAATTCCAAATTTCGAAAGGCAGAAAATATTTATCACCAACCTTTTTGAGTTTCGTTTTATGATGAAATGTGGAAAGATCATTTGTATTCATAAGTTTTAGATTTCTCTTAAAAATAAGAAATATTATCGAATTGAAACAATCTTAAATGAATAACAATTAACTATTTTTATTAAAATAAGAAATTTTAATTATAAAACAAAAACATTCGAATCATTTTTGTAATTTTGCACCTCAAAAAATAAGTAATAAATACAATTCAATAAAATGGCAAACATTACATTTACAATGATTAAGCCTGATGCAGTTGCAAAAGGACACATCGGAGATATTTTAAAAGACATTACTGACGCTGGTTTCAAAATTAAAGCGGCTAAAATGACTCAATTAGCAAAACAAGATGCTGAAGCATTTTACGCTATCCACGCAGAGCGTCCTTTCTTCAAGGATTTAGTAGAATTCATGACTTCTGGACCAATCGTTGCTGCAGTTTTAGAAAAAGACAACGCAGTTGCTGATTTCCGTACTTTAATCGGTGCTACTAACCCAGCTGAGGCTGCAGAAGGTACAATCCGTGCTAAATATGCTGAATCTATCGATGCTAACGCTGTTCACGGTTCTGATTCTGACGAAAATGCTGCTATTGAAGCTGCTTTCCACTTTGCTGCGAAAGAAATTTTCTAATCGAATAAGATTACAAAACATTATACAAATCCTTCTGAAAATATTCGGAAGGATTTTTTTTGGCTCAAAATTTACTTACCTTTAAATCAAATTCTAAAAAATGAAAAAAATAATTTTAGCCACATTTACAATCGCAGCTTTTGTTGTGTCAAGTTGTAAAAGCGAAACAGAACCTGTAAAAAATGATGTAGAAAATGTAGAAGATTCAGTAAAAGTTGAAGCAAAAACTGCCGAAGAATCTATTCAATACGAAGGAGCTTACAAAGGAATTTTGCCTTGTTATGAGAAAGATTGCAAAGAGGTTGAAATGGAAATAAAATTATTACCAAACAAAGGATATGTCTATTCTACAAAACGTTTGGGGTTAGATAAAATGGCTATTATGACAACTGGAACTTTTCAGTTTAAAGAAGATGGAAATACAATTGTTTTTCCTGAAATTGCCAATGTTCCGAATGCTTTTTTGGTTGAAGAAGGAAAAATTACTCAGTTAAATAAAAATCAGAAGAAAATAGAGTCGGCCGATTCTGCTAAATTTGTTTTGACAAAAGAAAAATAGATAAAAAGGTTTCGTAATGAAACCTTTTTTTATTGTAATAATTTTAGATTTTTTGATAAGCTGAAATAAATTCAGTTTGATATCTCTTAAAATAACCTTACCTCAACTCCAATCTACAAACAAAGTTTACTTTTTCTTTACTAACAATTTTAAACTGAATTAAATTCTCCGTTTCTAATTTCTGAATTTCTATTTTGTCATGTAAACTTAATTCTTTCAAGAAATTCATATCAATCGCTTTGATACGATGTTTGAATATTATTTCAGGATCAATAGTATTCAAACACCAATCCAAATATTTGGTATTATTTGCGTGTTTTACGATATCTAAATCAGAAAACTGAACTTTATATTGAATAACTTCTGTTGGTTCAAAATCGATGTTTAAAATCGAATTCTCGACTTCCGTTGGTTTCAGATCAGGAAAACGTTCAATGTGAGATGAATCAATTTGAAGAATATCAGGACGACGTTTTTCTGTATTGAAAACCGCCCACAAACTTGAAGCTCCAATTAATTTTTTTCCATTTTTCTCGATTGTAAAATCACGAATAGATTTTGCACCTTTCAATACTTCAATCCAAGTTTTTACATCAACAAAATCTGTCCAAGAAGGTAATTCATCAATCTCAATTCGAAGTCGATTCATTACCCAAGATTGATTAAATTCTTGTAAATCAAAGAAACCTAAACCTCCTTTTATCGCGTGTTCTGAAGCAGTTAATTGAAAAAGATTTGCCATTTCAGACAATTTCATCTTACCTGTCGGATCACATTGAGAAAAATAAATCTCCCAATTTTTCGTATAAATTGATTTAAAATCTTCTGCTATTGGCATCGATAAAGTTTTGAATCTATCATTCTAAAATTATTTACCTAATTTCTTTTTCATATCCGCCATCATAACCGCAGCTACACCAGCTTCAACTCCTTTATTTCCATGTTTTCCGCCAGAACGATCAATTGATTGCTGTTCATTTTCGTCTGTTAAAACACAAAAAATAATTGGCATATTGTGTTTGATATTCAAATCTTTGATTCCTTGTGTCACACCTTGACAAACATAATCAAAATGCGCTGTTGCTCCACGAATCACACATCCAACAACGATAATTCCGTCCAAATCTGGATGAACTTGCGCGACTTTATCAGCTCCATAAATCAACTCAAAACTACCAGGAACTTCATATAATGTAACATCATCAGGATTTGCGCCCAAATCAATCAATGTATCTTTTGCTCCATCTCGTAAATTAAATGTGATATGATTATTCCATTCAGATGTAATGATTGCAAACTTAGAGCCCGCTACATTTGGTAATTCTGCTTTATTATATTGAGATAAATTTTTATTTTCTGTTGCCATTTTGTTTAAAATTTGAATGGTAAAATTACAAAAATGATTTAGGATAAACTTTGATTTGAATCAATAAAAAAAGCCGAACAATTTGTTCGGCTTGTAATTATCTTTTGAAGTGAATTATTTCGCAGTTTCAGAAGCGTATTTTAAACGCTCAATAAACTTCGCAGTTTCACCATTATTTGCATTTGGATATTTATCCTCTAAAGCTTGAAAATATTTTAAAGCATCAGCATTTTTACCTAATTCCATCGCAATTTCACCCGCTTTTGTATAGTAAGTCGATTGTAATGTTTCAACTTCTGTCGCTTCAGCAGCTTTTACATAGTAAGGTAAACCTTCTTCTAATTTGTTAGAAGCAACTAATGCATTTCCTAACATACCATATTTTTGCGCTAACATTACATTGTCATCAGTGTCAAAATCTTCTAATAATTTTACAGCAGATGCGTAATCTCCTAATTTATAATAAGAACTTGCCGCTTTGAAACGTGCTAAATTACCAGCATCAGTATTTCCATATTCATCAACAATTTGTTGTAAACCTTGGAAACTTCCTGCGCTACCATTAAGAGCAACGTTAATAGAATCTTGATCAAAAAGACGTTCTGCTTGAACCATTTCTTTGAAAGCGTCTTCTGATTTAGGTTCTACGACTAATTTTAAGTAAGCAAAATAACCTAAAACAGCTACAATAATTACTCCTAAACCAATACCAATTGCTTTAGCATATTTTTCAACAAAAAACTCTACGTTGAAAGCTGTTCTATCTAATTTTTCTACGAATTGCTCTGTAGCGAATTCTTCTTTTTTATTATTTTTTGCCATTTTAATAATTTACGAGGTTGCAAAAATACAATTTGGAACAAATATATCCAATAAATTTATTTACAAACAACCTTTTAGAATAAATATGCTACTGATAAGTTTAACATTTGCGGACGATTTTCTGTTCTATATTGTCCATTTGATCCGTTCAAAATGTCAGATCCAACTTTTCCTAAACCGAATTCGTAACGTAAATCGAATAATAATTTAGAAACTTCTACACCTGCACCAATTTGCATTCCGACATTAAATTCGTCTTGTTTTGCAGTTGTAAAATCTTTTACAGATAATTTATCATCAAAATAGTAAGAGAAAACTGGACCAGCTTGAATATGTCCGATTCCTAAAAATCTTTTTCCAACATTTACAGGAATATCCATACGTTTTTTAGTTACATTCAGTTTTTGTCCATCAACATCATATTCATTTTTGAATTGCGTATACAATAACTCTGGTTGTATGTAAATTCCTGCTAAAGAGACACGAGCTAAAGCACCAGCTTGAAACCCTGCAGAAGCTTTCCCATCTTTCTTGGAAATATTTCCAGCATCTTCCCAAACTTTTCCTTTATCTGTATTGAAAACAGCTCCTCCTTTGATACCAAAATTGATATTTTGTGCTGTTGCAAAATTTGCAGCTAAACCTACAATTGCAGTTAAAATTAATTTTTTCATAGAATTTTTATTTTTATTGATTTATTATTGTTCTTTTAATAAGGCTTCTCTTAGTTTCTTGAAAAGATTTGACGAATATACAAAATCAATAACATTTGGATTATCAGCCACCAAAATCTCCTCTTTTGTCCCTTCCCATTCCAAGAAACCATTTTTTAAGAAAACAATATGATCTCCAATTTCCATTACCGAGTTCATATCGTGTGTATTTACAACGGTTGTTGTGTTGTATTCTTTTGTGATATCATAAATTAATTGGTCGATAACTAACGCCGTTTTCGGGTCAAGACCAGAGTTTGGTTCATCAGCAAATAAATATTTTGGATTATTTACAATCGCGCGCGCAATCGCCACACGTTTTTGCATTCCTCCAGATATTTCTGACGGATATTTTTTAAGCGCTGTACGAGCTATTTCTACACGATCTAACACTTCACGCGCACGTTTTTCGGCATCAGCATTTGACATATCCGAAAACATTTGCAATGGAAATTTTACATTTTCTACAATATTCATCGTATCATACAAAGCCGAACCTTGGAAAACTACTCCAATTTCTGAACGTAAACGTTGTTTTTCTTTGTAATCAAACTCGATCATATTATCTCCTTCGTACAAAATTTGACCTGAAGTTGGTGTTAATAATCCAATCAAATTTTTCAAAAAAACAGTTTTTCCAGAACCACTTTGACCAATAATCAAACTAACTTTTCCTTTCTCGAAAGTGACAGAAAAACCTTTCAGAACTTCTACTGCATCAAATGATTTTCTGATATCTTTTACTTCAATCATTAGCTCAAAATTGTTTGTGTTAATATTAAGTTGATCACAATAATTGCTACTGATGTCCATACAACAGCTGTTGTTGCAGAACGACCAACTTCTAACGAACCTCCTTTTACTTTATAACCATAGTATGCCGGAATTGTTGCGATAACAAACGCGAATACCATTGTTTTAAGGAATGTATAGACAAACAATTTTGTTGCCATATTCATTTGTAAACCTGTAATAAAATCGGCTGCCGACCATAGTTTTGTAAAAACTCCAATATAATAACCGCCTAATAATCCAAATCCGATAGAAATCATAACCAATAAAGGATTGAAAAATACACAGGCGATAATTTTTGGTAAAATCAAGAAGTTTGCAGAATTGATTCCCATAACATCTAACGCATCAATTTGTTCGGTAACACGCATGGTTCCGATACTCGAAGCGATATACGAACCTACTTTACCAACTAAAATTAGCGACATAATGGTTGGAGCAAACTCTAATACCAAAACCACTTTGGTTGCATAACCAATGTAGGCATCTGGAACAGGAATAGAAGCTCCCTGAAAGTTTTGCGCCATTTGTATTGCTACAACTGCACCCATAAATGTTGAGATAAAGGTTACAATCCCTAAAGAGTTGACACCTAAATCATATATTTCTCTAACGGTCAATTTCCAGAAAACGCTCAATTTTTGAGGTTTGCTAAATACTTTACCCATAAGCATAAAGTATGACCCTAAATTTTCGATTAGTTTCATTACGACAAAATTAATATTTTTATTGGAAAGGCTTTTTATTTATCTTGCACAATGTGAATTTAGAACATTTAACTTCTTATCTCCCTCATAATGCAGACTTGTATGTAAAAAAGTGGTTAGAAAATCATTTTATAACGTTAAAAATTACAAGAAGACGTGAAACTAAGTTGGGAGATTATCGCAAATTGGTCGAAAATAATCGTCATCAAATTACAGTGAATGGCGACTTAAATCAGTATGCTTTCTTTTTTGTTTTTACACATGAAGTGGCGCATCTCAAAACTTTTGTTCAGTTTGATTCGCGTAAAATAAATCCGCATGGAAAAGAATGGAAAACCATTTTTGGGCATTTATTATTAGAATCTCTTCACATTTATCCCGAAGAATTGCAACCGTATATTCTTCATCATGCCAAACATCCGAAAGCGAGTTTAGGAGCAGATATTAATATCTCAAAATATATTATAGATGATAAAAATCCTGCTCAAATTTATCTTGAAGATTTGGAGGATGGTACAATATTTTCGATAGGAAAAAGAATCTTTAAAAAAGAATCTAAAAGAAAATTAAGGTATCTTTGTTTAGAGTTGAAAACCAAGAAAAAATATTTGATAAACGCAACTGCAACTGTAAATAAACTTTAAAAGACAATCATGAATAATAAAGATAACTACGCTGTTATCCTTGCCAGTGGTACAGGAGTGAGATTATGGCCTTTGAGTACAATTAAAAAACCAAAACAATTTCATGATTTATTAGGAATAGGAAAAACTTTTATTCAATTAACGTATAATCGCCTTAAAAAAGTCGTTCCGCAAGAAAATATTTTCATTGTAACTATTCAAGATTATAAAGAGATTGTAAAAGAACAATTACCAGATTTTGAGGATAAAAATTTTATCATCGAACCAAGAGTCATGAATACCGCAGCTTGTAATTTATTGGCCGCAATGACAATCCAACAAATTAATCCAAATGCAAAATTGATAATTTCTCCTTCAGATCATTTTATTTTTGATGAAGATGAATTTGTAGAAAAAGTAAATCTTGCTTTCGAGGATGCTGACAACGATCGATTGATTACTTTGGGAGTAGCTCCAACACGACCAGATATTAATTACAGTTATATTCAGTTCATCGAAAATACAACACCTATAAAAAAAGTAAAATCTTATATCGATAAACCTGATTTAGAATTTGCTGAATCTTTTATAACGAGCGGCGAATTTATTTGGAATACAGGAATCCTTATTTGGTCTGTAGATAGTATTGTAAAAGCTTTTCAACAACATTTACCTTCGATGAAAGAAACTTTGAAAAAGTATTTTGATCTTGATCGTTCTTTACAGAATACAGAAACTTTAAAACCTATTTACACAACGTTAGATGTAACTTCTATTAACAAAGGAATTTTAGAGCAAGCCGATAATGTTTATGTTATTCCGACAACTTTTGGCTGGAGTGATATTGGAACTTGGTCGGCAATCAACGAAAAGTATAAATATACAGGTGAAGATCAGGATGAAAATCACAATACGTTATTGTGTAAACATTTTTCTGGATACAACGCTAAAAACAATTTCATTTATTCTACACAAGATAAAGCAATTATTATTGACGGATTAGATAGTTATGTGGTTATTAATTCGGAGAAAGGATTATTGATTTGTCCTCGAAGTAATGTTCAAAATATCAAGACGTATGTCAGCGATTTGAAATTACAGAAAAACGGAGAAAAATATTGTTAAAATATAGCTACAAAGTCATTCAATTTTGGATGACTTTTTTATTTGAAATCAATCGCTTTTGGATAAGCAACTTTCTGAATAATATAAATCGATAGCATAAAAAATATACTCATGATTAATGTTGCAACAGGTAAATATTTTATCGAGTCAGAAGGTAAAATCATTGGTAAAATAACCATTGCAAAAGCAGGAGGTAAGCGTAAATCTGTTAATTTCAAAATAAACATTACGATAATCAAATCGATCAAGCCAATGATTAACCAATTATCAAGATAATGCATTGTTAAACAACCAGCCATTGTAGCCATGAACATTACAAGAATACGTTTTAGACGTACGGTTAATTTTAATGTTGGATTATTTAAAGATTCAAAAGAAATTACGATAATAGGTGGAATAGCAGAGAAATGTGCAAAACCGCTAAAATAACAAGCTGTAAACCAAACTACACATAATCCGATTAACCATCTGTTATGGCTTGTATAAATCATTGGAACCGCATTTTCAGTTGGTTTTAGTTTGAATATTTTTATTGATAGAAAAAGTAAAAAGACAAATAGAAATATCGCATATAGAAATACAAAAGATTCTGTATTTGTAACAATTGGTAATAATCCCGTAGCTAATGCTGGCGCAAGTTGACTTTTAAAAATTTTCAAGACAATTAACATTGCAACCAATACCAATGCTAATTTGAATGATAATATAATCGGTAAAAAATTAATCCCAAATCCTAAAATAGCAGTTATGGATGGAAGTAAAAAAATATGAAATGGTCGTTGTAGCCATTTATTTTCTCGAAACGTTAAAATTCCGACAGATAATGCAGCAACTTCTGGTAAAATAATTTCTTTATCATCATAAATCATTGCTGTTCCAATCATGATTAAAATAAATAGAAAAGCGACAGAGTATGGATCAGGGACAAAAGTTG
>NZ_DLJR01000084.1:0-15867 GCF_002484365.1 Empedobacter sp. UBA7611 | reverse complement strand
AAAAAGAGAGTTTTTAAGCAAACCTAATTTTACATTAATATACTTTTCTAAAAATAAACCTCGCTTAAAAAGGCTTAAACGAGGTCATATATTCTGTTTTTTACTGTAAATTGGAGTTATGCAACAGTTACCCTTGTTATCGGTAGTGGCTCTTTTCAGTCGCTTTGTTGAGCGTTGGCTTGGTAGCTCTTTTGCATTTTTTGTTTGGCTTTGTGTGGTTGGAAAAATGCAAATGTGCTACCAAATGTATAAGTTTTACCTATTTTTCATTTCCACTCTATTGCGAATGGTTTCCGTTAAAAGTGAATAAAGTTGCGGAAGAATATCAGTTTTGAAGCCGTAGGCTTTCAAAACTGCTTCATCAAAAGCAATTCTGTCTTTCTGTTTGTATTCGTTTTCGTAATCTTGAATTTGTCGTTTGCTAATAGTTTCAAATTTCGCAAGAATACTTTCTTTTTGTTTGTCTGAAAGCAAACTTGGGTCAAATATTTTCATTTTTGTTTTGAAAAAGTCTGCGTTCAAGTCCAATGCTCCTAAATTTCTTGAAACACCGTTTAATTCAACAATCAAAAGAGAAACGATTGAATTAAGTAAAGCCGACACAATCTCAACATCATTCTTTTTTACACGAATGGCAACCAATCTTTGATAGAGATACAAAGGCGATTTGCTGAACGAAAAGAATAGTCGTTGGCTTGGATTTATGGAAATGAAAATATTTGCCGATTCTTCGGGTGCAAGAATACCAAAACGGTTTTCTTGTTTTCAAAACTTCGGGTAAAGCAATTCCTGTTTTGTTCGTTGTTGTTTCAAACTTCTTGATATGCTTGTAAGCAATTGGATATTTCGCTTTCAAAGTCTTTTCATCTTCTTTGCAAATAGAGCTGGTGCAGCTGTTGCAAGAGAAATAATTGCTTATTTAGGTTTGTAACTTTAACATTTATTTAATCAACACATTTAGTATTAAATAATTACATATAAAAACCTATTATTAAATGGATAATTTAGTTGATTAGAGCGAATTATAATTAAATTTTTTCATTATAAATAATCAATAATTTTATGAGTTCTATGATTTTAATTAGTGGAATTCACAATCCTAACGATTATATTTGTAAAAATTTAAAATTAGTAATGACAGCAGTAATCATTATCTTTGTTATACATTGGTATGCTTCTTTATTTTTCCAAACTTTTTTTCATCACCGATATGCATCACATGCAATGTTTACGATGTCAAGAGCTTGGGAAAAAATATTTCACGTTTTAGCGTGGATTTTTCAAGGTTCATCTTATCTAAGTCCCTACACATACGGGGTTATGCACAGACATCACCATGCGTATGCAGACACAGAAAAGGATCCACATTCGCCACAATATGATCCAAATTTCTTTGCGATGATGTGGAGAACGCGTATTGTTTATAACGAAATCGATCACGATAAAACACAAGTTTTAGAAAAATTCAAAAAAGGCGTTCCTTCTTGGCGTTCTTGGGATAGATTTGCAGGAAATAATGCTGTACGTATGGCTTGGGTAATCATTTACATATTAATTTATGTTGCTGTTGATGCACCACTTTGGACGTATTTTGTATTCATTCCAATGCAAGTTTTAATGAGCCCACTACACGGTGTAATCATCAACTGGTTTTCACACAAATTAGGTTACCGTAATTATGATGTTGGAGATACTTCGACAAACTTAATGCCGATTGACTGGTTAATGTGGGGAGAATGTTTACATAATAATCACCATAAATTTGGTGGACGTCCTAATTTCGCAGTTAAGAAATGGGAATTTGATCCGATGTATCCATGCATTTGGGCAATGAATAAACTGAATATCATTCAATTCAAAAAAGGTAAATTAGACACCGATTATATGTAAAATGAAAGCGATTCAATAAATTGAATCGCTTTTTTTATTTCTTCTGATAAACAATACTCTCTATATATTTCTTGAAAAAGAGTTTTTGTTCGACGATTTTAAAATACGACATAAAACTTTGCTTCATTTGTGGTAATTGAGAAATATCCAAACCAATAACAATTCTAAAAAAGCTCAACATCACATTCGTTACACTTTTTTGCCAACCTTTCTGATTTTGTACAAAATCAACATAAAACCACAAACCTCCTACTTTCAAATACGAATTTAATTGACTAAATAATTCTTCTGCTTTGGATTGATTAAAATGATCAAACAAAAAAGTAGTCATCACAACATCATATTTTTTATCCGTTTCGAAATCAAAAATATCCGCAACAATAAAATTTATATTTAAGTTCGACGTTTTTTCTTTTTTCGCTAAATCAATCATTTTCGAAGAAAAATCAACATAATCTATATCCAATTTTAGATTTAACTTTTCTATTTCAGCGATAAATTTTCCCGCTCCTCCTCCAACCCACAAGATTTTATCATTCTCTTTCAAATGTTTTAAAATCACAAAATGAGCTTGATGTTGACGATTCAAAAAAATCAACTGGCTCAACGAATGATAATATGGCGCAATAAAATTGTAATTCATTATTCGAATAAAATTACGCTTAAAATTCCACAAATTGCTTTCAACAAAATCATTCCATCTATCGCAATTAAATAATATAAAATTGCTTTTGGACGATTGAGTTTAAATGCAAAAATAGCTAAACAAACAATTGGAATTAACATGAACAAAATGCGATGAAACGGCAATCCATACCATATTCCAAAAATAACAAAGCTCAAAAATCCTAGAAATATTAAGGGCAAAATAATCCGGTTTAATGTAAAATGATAACCATATTTTACAACAAAGGTTTTTAAGTTTCGGTTACTGTCATCTTCATAATCTTTCAAATCAAACAGAATCGCATTCACAACGCAATACATAAAGGTTTGAGAAAATAGAAAATAGAATTTTGCATCAATGACATAATGTGTTTCATTCTTCAACATCAAAAATAAAACTGGTAAAAAAACGGTTGTAATTGCCCAAGTCCAGCCAATTAAAAACGGTTTTAACAACATTGTTCTACGTAACGAAATTCCGAATTTAAAATCATAATATCCAAAGGATAAAATTGCTGTAAAAAATAAGACAGCCAACCATTTCCAAGTTAATATTTCGTAATTCGGTAAACAATTTAGTGCTAAAATAATTCCAGAAACTAAAGCGATTACGGCTAAAATAGCGGTATAAATACAAACAGATTTACGATGAGTAATGTAAAACTGAGTTCTTGGATTACTTGATGATTTTAAAGATTTTGGAATTCTGTAGGCATACAAATAAAACAATACGGTAATGGTGCTAATAAAAGCGTAATACGCAATTGAATTAAACGGTAAACCAATTTTGATATTCGTCTCTATATTGAGCACGATAGAAAGTAGAATTAAAAAAAAATTGGAAAAAAAAATGTTTACGATAAATCGACTAATCACTTTTTTTTCCATTTTCTTAACCTCTTAAATTTTGAAAAATTCTAGAATGACATTTTTATACGTTTCACCAATCGGAATTTCTTCGTCTTTCAAATATAAGACTTTATTTTGAATTGATTTCACTTTTTTTATCGAAACGATATAAGATCGATGAACTCGGACAAAAAGTTGATCGGGCAGTTTTTCTAAGATAGATTTCATCGATATTCGAGCAGTAATTCGTTTTCCGTTTGCGAGATGAATTTTTACATAATCGTCCAAACCTTCAATAAAATCAATTTCGTCGTAGGCAATTTTATTCAGTTTATAATCAGCTCGAATCGTCAAAAACTCTTTATCTTCATTCAGTTTTTTATCCACCAAAATCAACACCGCTTTGTTCACTGCTTCTTCAAATCTATCGTAATCTATCGGTTTCAACAAATAATCTATCGCCGCAACATTAAAACCATCAACCGCATATTCTGCAAAAGCTGTGGTAAAAATAACGGGAATTTTCTTTTCTAAATTTTTGTAAAATTCCATTCCATTCGTACGCGAAATCTGAATATCCAAAAACATCAAATCGATTGGAAATTGATTGATATATTTCTGTGCATCTTTCAAATTTGAGAATGTTTTCACTAACTCGACATGTTCATTTCTCGAACAATAATTTTCGATTACCATTAATGCTAAAGGCTCGTCATCTATCGCAATTACTTTAATCATTCAAGAAAATTTTTAGTTCAACAATAAATTTAGATAAATCATTATTAATAGTTAATTTATAATGATTTGTATAAAAATAATCTAACCTCTTTTTCGTATTCTTCAAACCAATTTCACTTTTTTCAGTTTCAGGAGTTACCTCTTTCGAAATGGTATTTTCTACGTTCAAAAATAGTGTTTGTTGCTCAACTTTTATCGAAATAATGACAGGTTCCGAAGCTTCATCAATCACACCATATTTAAATGCATTTTCGATAAAATTAATTAAAATTAATGGCGAAATTCTTAAATCTGCAGAATTTCCTTCGACCTCAAAAATAACAGATTCTTTGTTCGTTAATCTCAATTTTTGCAACTCAATATAATTCTTTATATAATCTAAATCTTGTTGCAAAGGCACAAAATCTTTGGAAGAATCTGAAACTACAAATCGCATCATTTTGGATAATTTCATCACCGCATCCGAAGCAGAATCTGACTTTTGAAGCGTTAAAGCATAAATATTATTCAACGTATTGAACAAAAAATGTGGATTGATTTGTGCTCTTAAATAAGCAATTTCAGACAATTGTTTTTCATTTTTCATTTCCTGAAAACGTTTATTTTGTCGAATAAAAAGCGAAACAATCGCCATCATCGAAAACATAATAATTTTCGGGCTCCACATCATAAAATTACGAGGCGGTTTTCGAGACTCAAAACGATTAAAAGGCGGAATTTTTGGTGGAACTTTGTTAAAATGAAACGCAAATTCTGGAACTTTATACACCACAAAAAAGAAAATGATGAGAATAACGATGTAGAAAAAATAACGTTTCTGAAAATATAATTTTGGAATTAACACAAAATAATTCACCAAAAAGAACACTAACAATAAGATATTTTCAAAAAGCATTCGCTTGAAAAAACCTGTTTTGAAAATGGATTGATCACTCGAAAAATTTGGCGCAGCAATAAATGGAATTAACAGAAATATAATTGAAACTATGCTGAAAATAACGATTTCTCTCTTTGTAATTTTTACTTTATTCATCTTCTAATTCAATTGAAACAATAGAAAAATGTTGTCTATTTGGAATCATCAACGTTTTGATATTAGTTTTTAATTCTTCATCCGAAGAAATTAAATAATGATTGTTCACTTCTCCAAAATAGAAATATTGTTTGGTGTAAAATGTAAGCGCAACCTTGTGATTTGCATGATTTTGATTAGAAGAATTTATAACATCCAACTCGAAATCTACAAAATTAAGGTAGATTTTGTTCAAATTATCTGTGATTTGATACAAATTTCCTTCCAATTGTTCGATATATGGGATCGCCGCCATTCCCACCAAATAATGCAATTGCGTTGCTTTTTTATTTTGACGCAACAATTCTCGAAAAGTTTCTACCTTATACGTTTCTTGCTGAAAAAGTTGTTCTTGCAAATAATACTCTTTGTACGTCGCATCAAAAACATATTTCTCCCAAATCGATGTTGTCGTAGCATCAATCACTAAACGATAAGCAAACTGAACTTTTTTAATTGTTTTCATCTTTTGGTTTTCTATCAAAAGGTGGTGGCATTCCTAGCCCTCCGCCCATTGGCTCTTTTGCTTCCTCTATATTTTCTGTAGAAATTACAATATTTGCTTCAATTGTATATCCTTTTTCTAAACTTCCGCTCACTTTTGCCAATTGATTTCCGTCTGTATCATCCGAAAAGACATTGTCATTCGCATTGTACGTATAACCTGTCAAACCTTTTGTATAACCATATTTTTTGGCTGAATTTACAATTTCTACAACAGAATTTTCACCTTCTGGAAAAGCAATTTGCGTTACTTTTATCGAAACGCCATTTGCATTGTAAATGTGCACATGGATATGCGTTGCACGACTTTCGTACCAACCTGGGAAAATAGAATTGAATTCAACATTTCCATTTTCATCAGTTACTTGTCTACCTCTCAAAAATTTATACGATTTATAATCGATTGGTTGCATACGCATTCCGCCATATTGTGAATAATTTCCATCTTTATCACAATGCCAAATATCAACAATCGCGCCTATTAAGGGTTGACAACTTTCATCAACATTGGTTACATTAATTTTGATTGTCACCTCTACTCCTGTTCGATCACCTTTTATATTTTTAGATAAAAAATCTTCTGGCTTTTTTGTAGGAAATGGACCTTCTGTTTCAGAGGCCCATAGTTCACAATCATTTACAACATTAGAGTCTTTGCAACTCATCAACACTTTTGGAACAATTAAACTTGCGCCCAATAAACCCAAACTATTTTTTATAAAATCTTTTCTTTCCATTTTGTAATGTATTTTTAGTATTAGTAATCAATCACCATTAACAAAGAATTTTCGCTCAACGATTCAAATTCTACGTGTTCATCTGACTTAATTTCCAATAAATCTCTGGATTCGATTAAACGATTATGAATCTCAAAAATTCCTGTTAACGAAATAATTAACCAATTTCTTTCAACTTTTTTCATTGGTATTTCTGATTCTCTTCTCAAATCAAATTTTCCTAAAAAAACATTAAACAAATCATGGCGAATAATTTTCTCTAAACGATTCTCTCTATCCAAATCAATTGGAACAATCATTTTAGCAATTTGCTGTTTTTCTTTTACCAAAAATAACGAATAGAAATACGAATAATCGTTGCTGTATTCACCTTCGACATCGATAATGGTTCCTTTGTCTAAATAATAAATAAACGATTGATTGACTTCAATTTTCCAATTAAAACCATTCATGTTCAAACGAATATTATTCATCAAAGGCAACAAAATCAAATAACCACTTTCCTTGATTACTTTTTGATAAGTACCTTGACCATTCACAGCAACATCATCAATAAAAGCAAAATCAGAAATAGAATTATCATCATTTAACGCATTAATTCTGATATATTTATTCTCAAATAAATTTCGATTCTCAGCTTTACACAACTTTATCATACTTCATATTATCTTGAAACAAATATAATTTATCATCTTAATTCGACTAAATTTTAGAGGTTAACCCAAGATTTTTGTAGGTTAATTGAATTATGATTCGATTTTATTTATCTTTAGCAATAGAATTTATACGATCAAACACAACAAAAATGATAAACAAAAAAGTAAACAGCATCGAAGAAGCACTGCAAGGTGTAGAAAGCGGAATGACGCTGGCTGTTGGAGGCTTTGGACTTTCTGGAATTCCTGAAAATCTTATTCAAGGTTTAGTGGACAAAAAAATCAATAATCTTACGTGTATCAGTAATAATGCTGGTGTAGATGATTTTGGTTTGGGATTATTATTACAAGGACGACAAATCAAAAAAATGATTTCTTCTTATGTTGGAGAAAATGCAGAATTTGAACGTCAAATGCTTTCAGGTGAATTAGAGGTTGAATTGATTCCGCAAGGAACTTTAGCTACTCGCTTAATGGCTGCTGGTTATGGAATGCCTGCAATTTTTACGCCTGCTGGAGTTGGAACTGAAGTCGCTGAAGGAAAAGAAATCAGAAAATTTACCTTTCACGGAATCGAAAAAGAATATTTGTTAGAATATGCTTTCGAGCCTGATTTTGCAATTGTAAAAGCGTGGAAAGGTGATACAGCGGGGAATTTAGTTTTCCGTGGTGCAACAGCAAATTTCAATCATCCAGCTGCTATGTGTGGAAAAATTACGATTGCCGAAGTGGAAGAATTGGTAGAAATTGGAGAATTAGATCCAAATCAAATTCATACGCCTGGCGTTTATGTCAATCGAATTATTCAAGGTGCGAAATACGAGAAACGTATCGAAAATAGAACTGTTCAACCTAAATCATAAAAGAAAATGTTAGATAAAAATGGTATTGCAAAACGTATTGCAAAAGAAGTACAAGACGGATTTTATGTGAATTTAGGTATCGGAATTCCAACGTTGGTTGCTAATTATATTCCCGAAAATGTAAATGTTGTTTTACAATCAGAAAATGGATTATTAGGAATGGGACCTTTCCCTATCGATGGTGAAGAAGATCCTGATTTTATCAATGCGGGTAAACAAACGATTACAACTTTACCAGGTTCAGCTTTCTTTGATTCGACGATGAGTTTCGGAATGATTCGCGCACGAAAAATCAATTTAACAATTCTTGGCGCAATGGAAGTTTCGGAGAATGGAGACATTGCCAACTGGAAAATTCCTGGAAAAATGGTAAAAGGAATGGGCGGTGCAATGGATTTAGTAGCTTCGGCTGATAATATTATTGTAGCCATGCAACATGTGAACAAAGCAGGAGAATCTAAACTTCTAAAAGAATGTACACTTCCTTTAACAGGAATAAAATGTGTCAAAAAAATTGTTACTGAATTAGCTGTTTTAGAAGTTTTACCAGAAGGTGGTTTCAAATTATTAGAGCGAGCACCAGGAATTTCTGTGGAAGACATCAAAAATGCAACTGAAGGAAAATTAATTATTGAAGGAGAAATTCCCGAAATGATTTTATAAAAAATAAAGATTCGAAAGGAAAGTTAAAAAGCTTTCCTTTTTTTATGCTCGATTTGTTTAACTTTATTCAAATTAATACTTAAAAATCGATGCAAACAAAATTAGTAATCGCTCTACTTTCACTCAATTCTCTTGCTTTTGCGCAGCAACAGAATTTAGTAAAATATGTCAATCCCATGATTGGAACAGAAAAAATGGGACATACTTTCCCTGGCGCAACTGTTCCTTTTGGCGCTGTTCAATTAAGCCCAGAAACAGATTCTATTCCTTATGCTATCAACCACAAATACAATCCAAAAGTTTATGATTATTGTGCGGGTTATCGTTTTGAAGATAAAACAATAACTGGATTTAGTCATACACATTTTAATGGAACAGGACATTCTGATTTGGGTGATTTCTTAATTATGCCAACCGTTGGAAAATTAAAATTAAATCCCGGAACTGCTCAAAATCCTGATAGCGGTTATCGTTCTCGATTTTCGCATCAAAACGAAACTGCCGAAACTGGATATTACAAAGTCAAATTGGATGATTATAATATTTGGGCAGAAATGACCGCTTCTACTCGAGTTGGTTTTCATCAATATACATTTCCAAAATCGATTGATTCGCATATTATTTTGGATTTGAATGCTGGAATTTATAATTATGATGACAAAAATACATGGACGTATGTTCGCGTGGTGAATGACACATTGATTACGGGTTATAGACAAACACGAGGTTGGGCAAGAAATAGAACGGTTTATTTTGCGATGACTTTTTCAAAACCATTTAAAAATTATGGACAGAAAAATGAAGACGGACAAGTTGATTACAAAGGTTTTTGGCGTAAATGGAACGAAACTCAGAATTTTCCATTAATCGAAGGAAAAAAGATCAAAATGTATTTCGATTTTGATACAGAAAAAGATGAAAAAGTAAAAATCAAATTTGCGATTTCTCCAGTCAGTCAAACCAATGCGTTAGAAAATCTGACAACAGAAATTCCACATTGGAATTTTGAACAAGTGCGTAACGAAGCAAAAGAAAATTGGAACAAGGAATTGAATCGAATTCAGATTAAAGCTTCAGAAAATGATAAAATAAATTTCTATACAGCGATGTATCATACCTTCATCAATCCGACAACTTATATGGATGTGAATGGGCAGTACAAAGGTTTGGATCAAGAAATTCATCAAGCCAAAGATTTTACAAATTACACCACTTTTTCACTTTGGGATACCTATCGTGCACTGCATCCGTTGTTCAATATCATTCAACCAAAACGCAACAATGACATGGTAAAATCGATGATGAAACATTATGAGCAAAATCCAATAAAAATGTTGCCAATTTGGTCGCATTATGCCAACGAAAACTGGTGTATGAGCGGCTATCATTCTGTTACAGTTGTTGCAGATGCGATTGTAAAAGGTGTTTATAACGAAGATGCAAATGCTGCTTTGGACGCGTGTATTGTTACGGCAAATAAACGTGATTATGAAGGAATTGGCGATTATATCGACAAAGGTTATATTCCAGCTGAGAAAAATGGTACATCAATTTCGAATACGTTAGAATATGCTTTCGATGATTGGTCGATTGCGCAAGCTGCAAAAAAATTGAATCGAATGGATGTATATGAAACATTTATGAAGCGTTCTGAGAATTGGAAAAACAATTATGATGCTTCGGTTGGATTTATGCGTCCTCGATTAGCAGATGGAAGTTTCAAGAAAGAATTTGATCCATTGAATACACATGGACAAGGTTTTATTGAAGGAAATTCGTGGAATTTCAGCTTTTTTGTTCCTCAAAATCCAAATGGGTTAATTGAAGCAATGGGTGGAAAAAAGAAGTTTGGAACAAAATTAGACGAATTATTTACGATGCATTTGCCTGACGAATATTTTGCAGACACAGAAGATATTACTCGCGAAGGAATAATTGGTGGTTATGTTCACGGAAATGAGCCGGCACACCATGTAGCATATTTGTACAATTGGGCTGGACAAGCGTGGAAAACACAAGAAAAAATCAGAATGATTTTGGATATGCAATACAAGCCAACACCAGATGGTTTGGGCGGAAATGATGATACGGGACAAATGAGCGCTTGGTATATTTTTAGTGCATTAGGTTTTTATCCGGTTCAACAAGGATCGACTGATTACGGAATTGGAAGTCCTTTAGTAGATCATGCTATATTGAATTTGGAAAATGGAAAACAATTTGAAATTGACGTTAAAAATCAATCGAAGAAGAATGTTTACATCCAGAAAATTGAGTTGAATGGAAAAACTTATTCATCTTTTAATTTGAATCATTTTGATATTGTGAATGGCGGAAAAATCACTTTCTACATGAGTGATAAACCTAAAAAGTAAACGTTAAATATTTTATAATTAAACAAATAAGTTTGACTACTTGAGGAATAATGATTAATTTAAATCAAATTTAAAACCAAGAAAAATGGCTAAAAAGGCAAAAAAAGAAGAAAATCATTTACAAGTTTTAGTGGATAAATTAAAAGATCCAAAACATAAACAATTAGTTCAAACGAATCGTTTAAAGAAAAAACGTCGCAATAACGCAAAAAATTAAATATAAAAAAAACCACTTCTCGCGAAGTGGTTTTTTGTTATATCTAAAATTGATTAATCAATTACTTTTCCAATTAAATCGAATTCGTAAGCTTCTATAATCTCTACATTTACAAAATCACCAACTGGTAAATAGGTATCAATTGCAGAAATCAAAACTTCGTTATCAACGTCTGGCGAGTCATATTCTGTACGTCCAATAAAATTCTCACCTTCTTTGCGATCAATCATTACTCTGAATTGTTTTCCAATTTTTTCTTGATTCAAATCGTACGAAATCTGAGATTGAATTTCCATAATTTCTTCAACACGTTGTTGTTTTACTTCTTCAGGAACATCATCCTCCAAATTATAGGCATGCGTATTTTCTTCGTGAGAATAAGTAAAACATCCCAAACGATCAAATTTTTGCTCTTGTACCCAAGCTTTCATTTCCTGAAAATCTTCTTCTGTTTCGCCTGGATATCCACAAATCAATGTTGTACGAATCGCCATATCAGGAACTTTTGTACGCATTGCGTCTAACAAAGCATTCGTTTTTTCGTGTGTTGTACCACGACGCATTGATTTTAATAATTTTGTTGAAATATGTTGTAACGGAATATCAATATAATTACAAACTTTAGGTTCTTCACGAATTACATCCAAAACATCTTCTGGAAAACCAGCTGGAAATGCATAATGTAAACGAATCCATTCGATACCTTCAATCTTAACTAATTCTTTTAATAATGATGCTAATTCACGTTTTTTATAGATATCTAAACCATAATACGTTAAATCTTGTGCAATCAAAATTAACTCTTTTGTTCCATTTTTTGCCAATTTAGTAGCTTCTGTAACTAAATCTTCGATTGGACGAGAAACATTTCCTCCACGCATCAAAGGAATTGCACAGAAAGAACAAGGACGATCACAACCTTCAGCAATTTTAAGATATGCATAATGACGAGGAGTTGTTGTTAAACGTTCTCCAACCAATTCGTGCTTATAATCTGCTCCTAAAGCTTTTAATAAAAGTGGTAATTCTCGCGTACCAAAATATTGGTCAACATTTGGAATTTGCTCAATTAAATCTGGTTTGTATCGCTCTGACAAACATCCTGTCACGAAAACTTTTTCCACCAAACCATCTTCCTTACGTTGCACGTAATCTAAAATTGTATCAACACTTTCCTCCTTTGCATTATCAATGAAACCACAAGTATTAATCACCACAATTTCCCCAGATTGCTCATGTACAACCTCTTTCCCATTGGCTTTCAGCTGTCCCATTAACACCTCAGAATCGTATACATTTTTAGAACATCCTAACGTAATTACATTAATTTTCTTTTTTCCAGTCGATTTTGTACGCATTACTCTAATTTAAGTCTGCAAAATTACGAAATATTTGAGAGAACTGACCGAAAAGATTGAATGGAACAAGTATAAATAGCTAAAATAAAAATTTTTGAACCTAAATAACTTTAAAGAGAATAGATTTCTAAACAACTAACTATTTTAGAAAATTAATCAATTATTACGATATTCTACTTGAAATCTATTTAATAAATATATTTTAACGAATTGATTAACAAAATATAACAAGTCATTTATAGTTTAATTTCAACAATAAATGTTAAATTTGAGCTTATTAGTATTTTAAGTTAGATGTCAAAGCAATGCTTTGAAATTAAGAAGGTCAAGAGAAATCTTGACCTTTATTTTTTATATTTAATCGATATGATAATG
Organism: Empedobacter sp. UBA7611; assembly: GCF_002484365.1. Classification (NCBI taxonomy): domain Bacteria; kingdom Pseudomonadati; phylum Bacteroidota; class Flavobacteriia; order Flavobacteriales; family Weeksellaceae; genus Empedobacter; species Empedobacter sp. UBA7611. The sequence continues at coordinate 2,904 of NZ_DLJR01000084.1, read as the reverse complement.
ACTCGGAAAAGCCATTTTAGGATTTTGTTTAAGAATATTCAACCTGAATTGACTTTCTAAAAATCCATAACCATAATTGAAAAATTGAATTAAAGTTGTTTGAATCGATAATAAACCAACTACCGCAGATTTAAAACGAATAGTTGAGAAAATAAAAATCAAAAACATGTAAATTAACCACAAAACAAATGGGGTTTGAAGAATAAATCGATGTTTTGGAAGAATAAAACTCAACAATAAAAATAAAAATGCAACTAAAGTTCCGACAAAAAATAAGCTTGGAAACCAAAAAGTTGGTTTGATATAATTTGGATGACGTTGATTAAGAATTGGGCGTGCAACTCCAAATTGATATACTTGTTTCGCAAATTTCTTTAACGAAGTTCTACGTTTATGTATCACTTTCGAATCTTGAAATAATCGCGTTTCAAAACCATTTTCCCACAAACGCATCGATAAATCTGGATCTTCTCCAACACGCAAATCAGCAAAACCACCCGTTTTTTCGTAGGCTTTTTGAGAAATTCCCATATTAAAACTACGTGGCTGAAATTTACCAATTTGCTTTTTTCCTCCACGTATTCCTCCTGTTGTTAAGAAAGAAGTCATCGAAAAAGTAATTGCTTTTTGCAAATCTGTAAACGAGTCATCTGCATCATCTGGTCCGCCAAAAGCGTCAACAAAATTAGTTGTCAATTCTTTTTTAACCGATTCAATATAAGTCGAAGGAATAATCGTGTCAGAATCTAAGAAAATGAAATAATTTCCATTCGCTTTTTCCATTCCATAATTTCTTGATTTTCCTGGTCCTGAATTTGTTTTGTAATAATAATGAAGATCTAATTGAGTTTCAAATTTAGCACAAACCGCATCCAATTTATTTTTAGAACCATCATCTACAATAATAATTTCGAATGATTTATCCGTTTGTTTTGTTAAACTTGACAATAATTCTGTCAATTCATCTTGACGTTCATAAACGGCAATAATTATCGAAAGTTTTAAATCTTCTTTTTCCAAAATAAATTATTGATTGAATGATTCTTTCAATTCTAAAGTTACTTTCTGGATTTCGTTCAAATCCTTAAAATGATTCGTTTTGAAAGTAGATTTTGATTGATTCAATTCATGAACAATAGCCAAAATTGTATCCAATGGACTTTGCTCCTCTCCTTTCGAAGTTTCGTCAAAATTAATTCCAACCAAAGAAACTTCTTCAATCATTCCGAACAACCATTCTTCTAAAAAAGTATTCAAATCTATCGAATCAATTTTATGATTTGCCCATTGATTTTGTTTCGCTTTTTCAGCTAAATCTGTATTCGACCAAAAACAAATTACCTCTAAATTAGAGCCATCTTCGTACTCAAATTCCTCCGAATACGAAATAGCAAAACCTTCCTCAGAAGTTAAAAGATAAACTTTTTGATCTTGACAAATTTCTTTTATAAATTGATTCACTTCTATTAATTTTGATTTTTAGCTTTCTTACTTCCTTCATACATTTCGTATTGTAAAAAGTCGCATTCTAACTTACCGTTAAACACTTTTACCTTTTTCGAAGGACGTAAACCGACATATTTTTTGGCTTGTAAATCTGATGTGATAAACCACGCCAATGTAATTGGATAACTCGATTTTAATGTGTCTCCAATTTGTTTATAAAATTCTTGGTTATTGTTTTCAATACGCTCATCATAAGGAGGATTGAACACCAATAAAACTGGGAACAATTCCTTTTTAGATGTAAAGAAATCTTGGTGACGAATTTCGATGAAATCTTCTAAATCAGCAGATTTTATATTCATCTGCGCAATTTTTACCATCATTGGAGAAATTTCGTATCCAACAATTTTATATTCAGATTCTTTGATTCGATTTAAACGCGTATTACGAATTTGTGTAAACAATGTTTCGTCATAATCTGGCCAATTCTGAAAAGCAAAATGCTTACGATGAATTTGTGGCGGAATATTATTCGCAATCATCGCCGCTTCAATCAACATTGTTCCTGAACCACACATTGGATCAAGGTAATTTCCTTTTCCATCATAACCCGCTTGCAACAACAAACCTGCTGCTAAAACCTCGTTAATTGGAGCTGGACCAGTTTCTTCACGATAACCACGTTTGTGCAAAGATTCTCCCGAAGAATCTAACGACAACGTAATTTTATCATGCGAAATATGTAAGTTAAAACGTACATCTGGAAAATCTTTATCGATACTTGGACGACGACCATTTTTTTCTTTGAATCGATCTACAATAGCATCTTTCACTTTAAGCGCTGCGTAATGCGAATGTGTAAAATAATCTGAATGTACAGTTGGATCAATCATAAAAGTTTGATCGACATTCAAATAATTTTCCCAATGGAATTTTTTGAATTTCTCGTACAATTGATGATCATTTTTCGCAGAAAACGAAAGAATTGGCTTCTGTATACGAAGTGCAGTACGCAAGCTGTAATTTGCTTTGTACATGAAACCTAAATCGCCATTAAATTCAACCATTCGGTTTTGAATTTTAACATCTGCCGCACCCAACGCTTTTAATTCTTGCGCTAATATTTCTTCGAAACCAAAAAAGGTTTTCGCAATCATTCTGAAATTTTCCAAGGAAATAAAATTTTTACAAAAGTACGGGAAATAAAGGAAATTGAGAAGTTAGAATAATTATATTTGAAGTTAAATTAATAGAAAATATGAAATTATTATTTACTCTCTTATTTATTGGAAATATTTTCTTTGTAAAAGCTCAAACTAAATTACCACAAGATAGTGTTGATTATTATATTAATGAAACAAGAAATATTTTAAACAAAATAATAAAAGATCAAGATTTTTCATCAGATTTTAAAAATGACAACAAAATAGATCCTAATTTGTAATCTTCCCTAAAAAC
>NZ_DLJR01000077.1:0-61809 GCF_002484365.1 Empedobacter sp. UBA7611 | reverse complement strand
AAAATTCAGGGGGATATCCAACTTTAAAATCTCCATTTTTTATACCATAAAAATTAAGTATACATTCTGCCGAAAATTCACTGATAAATTTATTGTAAAACAAATAACTTTCTTTTTCCATAACTCTAATACGAGTTATCTCTTTTTCAAATTCTTTATTGTGAGTTTTATTTAATTCAGCCCATTCAATTGCTTTTTGAACTCCTGAAATCAAAGATTTTTTATCATTTGATCCTACATAAAAAGACTTGTTGTTTTCAGTTATAGTAGATCCCATGAAGCTTTCAACTTTTCTTGAACTTTCGACAAATATCCCTCCATTTGTTAATTGAACAACCTTTATATTTTGTGACAAACAGAATGAAGAAATTGTAATAAAAATAGTTAGTAAAATATTTTTCATTAATTAAAAGATTTTGATAAATGTATTAAATAATGAGTTAAAAACTTCAAACAATAATTAACTCCTTTTAAATTAATACTACATACCTTACAATTCCTACAAAAATTTTTTATAAAATTTTCGAACACGTAAACTACCCTTGAATAACCCCCGTCTATTTTTGGAAGATTTGGAATCCCCCGCACCATTTTTTAATAGAATGGCTTTTCTGGTGGATTTATTCATCCTCCTGTGATTCTAAATTAATGTTTAACAAACGTAGAGGTAAACAAACTTGCTTGTTTTTGATACTAAATCATCTACAAAATTTATCTCTACTCTAAAATCTTATAGCCAAAAATGAAGGTGTCAGAAATTAAAATCTCATATATGAATGAAGTAGATGAGAAAATCAAAGTAATGGGAAGTAGTGAAGTTTATCAAGTTCTTAAAGCGAATTGGGATTTGGATACAATTGAACTTCAAGAAGAGTTCAAAATATTACTACTAAATCAAGGAAATCAAGTTTTAGGAATTAAAAGCATGTTTAAAGGTGGAATAAACACTTGTAGCATTGATGTAAGGTTAATTATGGGAATGGCATTAAAAGCTAACGCATCTGCTCTTGTAATAACTCATAACCATCCAAGTGGAAACTTAAATGCGAGTGAATCAGATAAACGAATAACTTCTAAAATCAAAGAGTGTTGCGAGTTATTTGATATTCGATTGTTAGACCATATTATTATGGCTAAAAATTCATACCTTAGTTTTGCAGACGAAGGAATTCTTTGATTTAAATAAAATATACGAGTAGGGTTGAAGATGATAATTAGTGGAAATCATCCCCGATTTCATCCCCTTTAGAAGGTTTTTAGAGCTAAGGTATTGATATGTAATGCATATCCTTAATCCCGCCAGCTCCACAAACCTCCTTTAAAAAGTTTTAAAGGAGGTTTTTTTATTAAGAAAACTAAGGTTCCCAAATAATACGTGTCATCACATCAAGGTTGGTTCCGGTATGTTTGGTGATAGGAACTCCAGTAACCAAACCAATCATTAAATTGTGTTGAATAGCCAATCTAATTTGAGGTCTTAAAGTATAATGAAATCCATAGCGGTCAATATCCATATTATTTTCAAGTCCAATAAAGTTTTTCGAATTTGGTAAAACATACATCATACTTGCATTTATAGTTGCTCCAACATCTACTTTTTGCTCTTTATAATGATGTTCAAAAACAGGACCTGTATAGATTAACGTGTTGAAATTTTTAAAATTCTTTGCTCCAATAAAAACAGGATTCATTTTCATACCCGTAAATACAGAGCCTTGATGTCCTATTTTTTTGAAATTATTGAATTCAAATTCATGAACATAAGCTACTGCCAAAGATATTTTTCGTTTTTCATTCACCAAAAAAGTATATTGAGTAGCTAATTTTAAACCTTCAATTTTATTGTTTGGAACATAAATAGAACCATCGCTATCAGCGCTTTTGTGATTAAAAGAAAAAGGTACTTCAACCTCTAATCCCAAACGATCTGCAACAGCCCATTCATACTCAATAAAACCATTATATTCATTATATCCTTTTTTCGAGGCAACTCCAACCCCTACATTTATCTCAGCTTCTCCTTTTCTTGCTCCCAGATCGCGCATCAAATCTGTATACAATGGTTCTGCATGATCAACTTTAGGTTTTAATGTTTTTTGTTGTGATTGAATCGTGATGATTGAATCATTTTTTGTCTGGGCGTTAGTTGAAATTGTAATGAAAATTGTAATGAAAATTGTTGTCAATATTGTTAAGAAAAACTTCATTTGTTTATTATTTTGAAGCAAAGGACAAAGAAGATTTAGGAAGAAATTAGGAATTGAAGTTTTACCGCTTTAAAAATCTAACCTATTAAATTTTGAAGTTTTTTGATACTTATCATTTTAAGAATAATAAAAACTATCTTATCTTAGTCGATGAATTAACACCACATTTAAGAAAATCAAACAATTATGAGTTCCTACGAATATTATAACTTTCCGATACAGTTGATAAACGGTTTTTTAGATGATTCTAAAAAAGTTTTGATTGATATTTCACATTATTGTATTTATAGAGTTTTTATAGATAATTTCGAGAAATATTCGGGTTCTTTTACAGGTTATCAGAAGGCTTGTGATGATTTTGGAATTGAATTTAAAAATGTTGCTGCAGCTTATCAAAATGGTAAAGATTTGTATGAAGCAACAATAGATAAAAGTCCGATGGTTGGAATGACTTCTGAAATGTATTGGGATTATATGACCAATGAAAAATCGGAATTTGAGAAGGTTTTATTGCTTGGAGATCTTGCTTTTAAAAGCATTTTAGGTGCAAAATCATATATAAAATTGGATAATAAATATTGGTTTAGCCGAATGAATGGTTCTGTAAAATCAATTGTGAAAGAAGAAATTTCTCCAAAACTTCAACGTTATTTGAACGAATATCAAACCAAAAAAATTAAGAATCAATTAATTGCTGGTTGGGGATTAGCGTCGTATTCAAGATATAATCGCGGGTTTTATGTGAGTTATAAAATGACTTTGGATGATTTGGCTTATCATGCAGAAAAGATTAGAAAATCTACACAAGATAAAAAGATCAAAAATGATGTAAAATCTGCTCACGAAAAAGCATTAGAGAGATTGGAAAAGGAAGGAAAAATGAATTAAGATTTATTTTTTACATAAAGCAAAAGTCCATCAAAATTTTGATGGACTTTTTATATAGCTAATGTTTTAATCTATATTTCTTTTACTGTAATAATATTTACAGGGCAAGCTTTGGCAGCACGTTCGCAATTATCTGCGATAGAATGATCAGGATCTTTTAAGGTATGGAAACCTTTTTTATCAATCGATTTTAATAAAACAGATTTACCATCTTTTTTTGACATTCTGAATCGTTCTGGTGCTAACTCATAACAATAGTTGCATCCGATGCATTTATCGCGTTGTAACGTAATAATGACCATTGAAAACTATTTTTTTAATGAGAATAAGCGCCTTCTTCAACACTATTTTGTTGCGTTCCTGGCTCTTCTACTTTTACTAATTTGTATAATTTATCAGAAGGACGAATTCTAAATTCCATCGGAATTGTAATCGAATCACCTTTTTTAGCTGTATCAGATTTTACATCTTCCACCATCATTTCTGTCACCACCATTTCTTTGGCTCCAGTTGTTGGACCTGTTACTAAAATCAAATCCCCAACTTTCAAATCATAGGCATCAATAACGAATTGACCAATGCTTGGTTTTGGGAAGAAATGAACACCTTTTCCGATGTAAACTTTCTTCTGAGTTGCCATAGAACCTGGAACAGCAGACCATTCTCCTAATTTTTGACCTAAATAATAACCAGACCAAAAACCACGGTTATAAACAGTTTGCAATAATCCCATCCAGTAATCCACTTTTTCTTTCGAATATGTTTTATCTGCAACAGAATCAATCGCTTCTCTATACGCACGAATCACTGTTGCAACGTACTCTGGAGCACGTCCGCGACCTTCAATTTTCAATACTTTTACACCAGCATCAACCACTTCATCCAAAAATTCCATTGTACAAAGGTCTTTTGGCGACATCATGTATTCGTTATCTAATTCGATTTCGAAACCAGATTCTTGGTCGATTACGGTATATTTTTTACGACAGTTTTGTTTACAAGCTCCACGATTTGCAGAAGAATTGTGAGAATGTAAGCTCAAGTAACATTTACCTGAAACAGCCATACACAATGCTCCATGACCGAAAATTTCGATTTCAACTAAATTTCCACTTGGTCCACGAACATCATCTTTAATAATTTGTTCACAAATCTTTTTCACTTGTTTCAAACTCAATTCACGCGACAATACCATTGTATCAGCAAACATTGCATAGAATTTTACTGTTTCGATATTCGTAACGTTAATTTGTGTCGAAATATGAATCTCAATCCCAATTTGTCTTGCATAGGCAATAACCGATTGATCCATCGCAATAACAGCCGTAATATTAGCTTCTTTTGCTCTGTCCAATAAGTTTTTGATTAAAGATAAATCGTGATCGTATATAATTGTATTTAAAGTAAGGTAAGAACGCACACCTTTTTCCTCACAACGTTTTACGATTTCTGGTAAATCGTCCATTGTAAAGTTTATTGATGCTCTCGCACGCATATTCAACTGCTCAACTCCGAAATATACAGAATCAGCTCCATTATCTAAAGCCGCTTGTAACGATTCGAAATTCCCAGCAGGAGCCATCAACTCCATTTTTCCATCTTTGGTCATACGAAAATTCTGATTTTAAGGTGCAAAGGTACAAAAAATATAAGTTTATACTGAATATAAATTAAATATGATTGAAAATGAGTTTTTTAACTGATAAAAAATGTTAAATGAAAATTCTATATTTTTTTGACTGAAAAAGAATTAATTTTGCAAAATGTTAATAGAAAGTCTTCAAAATCCAAGGATTAAAAACTTGCTGAAATTGCAAGAAAAATCAAGAGAACGTAAAAATCAAGGTTTATTTATTGTGGAAGGAACACAAGAAAATGAATTAGCTGTAAAAGGTTGTTACGAAGCGGTTGAAATTTATATTTGCGAAGATATTTATAACAAATCAATAGATTTTGGACAAGTAAAAGTATTTACAATTACCAAACAAGTTTTTGAGAAGCTTGCGTATAGAAAATCGACAGGTGGAATTATTGGTGTCTATAAAACGAAATCTTCGACATTGACAGATTTACAATTGCCAGAAAATGCATTGGTTGTTGTTTTGGAAGCGGTAGAAAAGCCTGGAAATCTTGGTGCAGTTTTACGAACAGGAGATGGAGCAAAAGTAGATGCTGTAATTGTTTGTGATGAAACAGTTGATTTTTTCAATCCGAATGTGATTCGTTCTTCGGTTGGAACATTGTTTACTAATCAAATTGCATCGGCGAGTAAAGAGGCTGTTTTAGAGTTTTTAAAATCTCATTCAATTCAAGTTGTTTCCACATTTTTGAGAGATGAAACGAAAAATTTATACGAAACTGATTTTACAAAATCATCTGCCATTATTTTAGGAACAGAAGCAACAGGGCTTTCTGATTTTTGGGCTGATCATTCAGATTCGTTGATTAAAATTCCGATGTTAGGTTTTGTAGATTCGCTAAATGTGAGTAACGCAGCAGCGATTTGTGTTTACGAAGCTGTGAGGCAAAGACAATAAGATAGATTATAATAAAAATAAAAGCCACTTCTTTCGAAGTGGCTTTTATTTTTATTTTTTACCGAATAGTTTACTAAAGAAAGAGTTTCCTTTATTATGATTTTCACCATATCCGTACCCATATCCGTATTCTTTTGTAAAGTCAACATCGTTAACAACCATTGCCATATTTTTAAGACGGTTATCTTGATATAATTCTTTAGGAATAGCCAGCATTCGTTTGTCCAAATAATTAGCACGAACAACGTACATTGTAATATCTGCACTGTCAGAAATTAATAAAGTATCAGTAACTAAACTAACAGGGGCAGTATCTATTAATACATAATCATAGTTTGCTTTTCCATATTTGACAATATCATCAAAACGTCCGTTCATCAATAGCTCTGAAGGATTTGGAGCTACCTGTCCAGAATAAATAACATCAAATTTATAATCAGCAGGATTTTTGATGATGATATCACTAATATTAATATCATTTGAAATCAAATATTCTGTAACACCATATTTGTGTCTGTATTGATCAGTAATTCCTAAATAATCTAAAACTTTAGGACTTCTAATATCTGCTCCAATTAATAAAACAGATTTACCTGACATTGTTAATATTTGAGCTAAATTAGTTGATATAAATGTTTTACCTTCTCCGCTTGTAGTAGAAGTTATATAGATAGACTGAGGATCTGTTGAATTTTTAAGTAAAAAATTCATGTTTGTTCTAAGAATTCTAAAAGCTTCAGCAACACTAGAATTATCATTTTGCTCGATAATAGAAATATCACTTTTAGGTACTTGTCCAGCAATTGGAGCTCCAACTGCATCTTCAACATCCTCTTTAGAGTTTACATTATTATTCAATAATTTATAAATATATATACATATAAATGGAATAACTAATCCTAGAATTAGAGCTCCTAATAATATAATACTTTTCTTAGGTGAAACGGGAATCTTAGAATCATAAGCATAGTCAATAACTTTTATATTATCTGGTGTAGCAGCTGCTTTTATTTCGTTCTCTTCACGTTTTTGTAATAAGAATAAATATAAAGCTTCAACAATTTGCTGTTGACGAGAAATATCTCTAAAACCACGTTCTTGACTTGGTACTTTTTGAATTCTGCTCGCAATTTGATTTTGTTTAGATTGAACAGAATTTAACATTGTTTGAGTGTTATTTCTATATAATCTCAAACTATTCTTCAAGTTTCTTTTTACATCATTAATTTGCTCTTGTAATTTGATCGCGTTAGGGTGATCTTTTGTTACAGATTTTAACATATCTTCTTTAGCGAGAACTAATTCATTGTATGAAGATATTTCTGCTGAGATAGATTTATCTTCTAATCCAATATTAGAAGGTAGTAAATCAGTCTTAGAAGAATTTAGAGCAGAGTTCATATAGTCAACTAATTGTAGTTGAGTAGATGATTCTAAAAGTTTCTTTTCGTTATCTGCGGCACTTTCTAAAAAGATATTCGCTTCTGAAGTAACATCTGTAATATTATTTTGAACTTTATAACGTTCAAGATTTTTATCAACTCCACGTAAATCGTTTGTAACAATTTGTAGGCGATCATCAATAAATTTAGAGGTAGCTTCTGTTAATTTATGATTATCACTTACTAAATCTTCATTATAAGTTGTAATAAGATCATTTATTAACTTCTTAGATATATCTGGAACAGGACCAACCAAAGAAAAATTAATAATTTTTGAACTCTTCTCAGTATTTGGAGAAATACTCAATGAGTTTTGATATGCATTAACAATTCTATCAATAGAATTTACATTAATTTGATATTCAAAACCAATATGTTTTCCTAAGTTTCCATTTGGACTAATTATAAAACTTCCAAAGTCTTCTGTAATCTTTTGTCCAAAAGAATATTCTTTTATAACACTTGTTTTTTTATTTTCAAGTTTAAATTTAGTGTTCGATAATATACTTACAATAAAACTATTATTGTCTAAGCTTTCATTGGCTTTATCGTTTTCATTTAATAAAATGAATTTTATGGGAGATTTTTCTTGTTGTAATTGAATTTCTGCAACACGACCAACACTAAAATATTGTATATTAAAGTTGTTTTTTTGAATTACTTTAGTTAATAATCTTCTCGATTTTAAAACATCAATTTGATCACCAACTTCAGCGCTTCCTCCAGAACCACCTCCAAGCATAGCTTGATCCATTAAACCAGCTAATTCTCCTGTTGAAGATTCTTTTTCGTTCAATAATATTTTAGCTGAAACTTGATATTGTTTTTGTGTATATTTAACATATAAAAAGGCTATAATTAAAGAAATAATGACTCCAAAAACAAACCATTTCCAATAGTATAAATATTGCTCTAAAATTTGCCTGATATTAATAGTTTCTTCAGGCTCATCGAAGTATTGGTCTTCTACTTTGTTTTTATTTTTACTCATTTTTATTTAGAAATAACAGCAATTACAGATATTATAACACCAGCAACAGATATCCATAAAGAATAGTTTGGTGTAAATTTAGATGATGAAATTTTTGCATTATTTGGTTCTACATAAACAACATCATTTTGTGCTAAATAGTAAACAGGGGAGTTTAGTATTTCTTTAGATGTTAAATCGACATTATAGGTTTGTTTTTGTCCATTTTGTTCACGGATAACCATAATATTTTTTCTTACACCATTAATTGTTAAATCTCCTGCCATTCCTAATGCATCAAGAATACTTACTCTTTCATTTGGAATTGTAAAATTACCAGGTCTAACAACTTCACCTAAAACAGTGATTCTGAAATTTGTGAAATTTATATTAACACCAGGATTTACAATGTACTTTGATATCTTAGATTTTAATTCGTTTTCAGCTTCTGCTCTAGTTAATCCTCCAACTTTTACATTACCTATTAAAGGATAGTTAATATAACCATTTTCGTCAACAGTATACACTTTTGCATAAGGATTATTTTGCATTCCAGAATTTACTTGATAAACACTTTGTTGATTAAAAGGTTCTGTAGCTTTTATATCAGCAGCGCTGACACTAATAGCTAATATGTCAGAAGATTGAATTTTAGGGATATACTGTTCGAAATTTGTAGTAGACTGTTGGTCTCCACTTAAATAAACTAATTCCTTTTTTGATGCACAAGATGATATTGTGAGTACAACTATTACAAATAGTATATTAAAAATTTTATTTTTCATAAATTAAGTTATCAAGTTTTTCAAATTCGGAGTTTTGAGATTTAAATTCAGGTACAATCTCTTTTATTTTAGCTACTAAATGCATGACTTGCTCATGTTTTTCTATCGTTGAAGACATTAAACATAGTTCTTCAATCAACTTTTTATTATCTTGACATTTTGAAGTATTTACTTTAGCAATCATTATTTTTTCATGATGTGTTTTAACTGTATTTTCATCATTGGCTAATAATTCTTCATAAATTTTTTCACCTGGACGTAAACCTACAATTTTTATATCAATTTCTTCAGGATATTTAAATCCACTAAGTCTAATCATCCTTTTAGCAAGATCAATAATCTTCATAGACTCGCCCATATCAAATACAAAAATCTCGCCACCTTTTCCCATTATTGCTGCTTCAAGTACTAACTGACACGCTTCTGGTATTGTCATAAAAAAACGTGTAATATCAGGATGAGTTACAGTTAATGGACCTCCGTTTTCCAATTGACGCTTGAATAAAGGTATTACAGATCCATTAGATCCTAACACATTACCAAATCGGGTAACAATATAATTAGTTTTAGAAATTTCATTTGTACAATTTACATAAATTTCGGCAACTCGTTTAGTTGCGCCCATCACGTTTGTAGGATTTACAGCTTTATCAGTAGAAACCATTACAAACTTTTCAGCACCAAATTCATTTGCTAAATCAGCAATTATTTTTGTTCCATAAATATTTGTGTTGATTGCCTCATAAGGAAATTTTTCCATCAACGGAACATGCTTATATGCAGCTGCATGAAAAATAATTTGCGGATGATATTTATCAAAAAGGCTTAACATTCGTTTTCGATCTCTTACACTCGAAACGATATAATCTATTCTATTTTGTTTTTCTTCAGAAATTTCATTTTTTAAAGACTGTTGAACATCATATAGAGCCGATTCTGCCTGATCAATCAAAATTAGTTGAGCAAAATCCATCATAGCAAGTTGCCTTGAAATTTCACTTCCTATAGAACCTGCAGCACCAGTAACAAGTATTACCTTACCTTGTACATTTTCATTAATAATAGGGTTTTTCAACTTAATTGATTCACGCCCTAATAAATCTTCAATTTTTAATTGTTTGATTTGAGCAGGCTTGTATGTACCATCAATCCAATTAGAAATAGGAGGAATTATTTTAATATTAACATTTAAATCTTCTAAAGATTTAGAAAGGTTTAATAACTCATTAGTTTTAATATTTTGAATAGAAATAATGATTTCTGAAATATCATTTCGTTCAATGAATTTATCATCAACATCATTTATAGAATAAATTTTAGCGCCATCGATAAACGTTCCAATTTTAGAAGGTTTGTCATCAATAAAACCTACTACTTTATAGTTAAATTGAGTATCGTTTTGTAAAATATCTCGAGTGATTAATCCTGAATCTCCTGCACCGTAAATTAATATTTTTTGTTGTTCCTTATTTTTTGAGAAAAAATAATTATAAATCCATTTATAATATAATCTGGCAATAACCATTATTACTGTTGAAATAAATAAATGGACAAAGATAACAGAGTAAGACATTCTGAAAACATATGAAACAGGAGTGTTCTCCGAAAGATTAGATTCAATGAATTGTCTATAGATAAAAGAGATGAAGAAAAGAATCAGAAAAGCCGTAGTATTAGATACAAATACATTTTCAGCATCTTTTAACCCCGTTTTTTTTACAATTCCTTTATATGTTTTAAAATACAAAAAACATAGAGTATATGCTGCTACAACAAATGGTAATTTAAATAATAATTTTTCTAAACTAAAAGAATTTAGAAAACTATTAAGTATAAAATTGGTTATTACATAGCTAAAGAAAACTATAAGTATGTCTAGCACTAATACGACCCATCTAGGAGCATTAAAGTGTTGGTTAAAAGGATTCAATATTTTAGTAATTTAAGTGGTGATAAAGATAATAAAAAAATCAGGAATAGAGACTCCAAAAAATGGAAAAATCTATCCCTGATTAATATCTTAAATTAAGAGAGAATTATTTTACTCTGAAAACAACTCTTCTTGCTAATTGATGAGAAGAAACTTGAGAATTTTTGAATTCTTTATCTTCACCTTCACCAACTGTAGTTAATTGAGAAGCATTTGCTCCTTGACTAACTAAAATAGCTTTTACATTTTCTGCTCTTCTACGAGATAAATCTTTGTTGTAAGAATCACTTCCAACTGGGTCAGCGTAACCTAAAATGTCAATTTGAGCATTTGGTTTAGCTTTTAAATATTCAGATACAAATTTAATACCTCCAACAGATTGTTGATATGGTTTATCAGAATTGTAATCAAAGTATACATTGATGATACCTGAATTAATCATTTGCTCTAAGAAATCAGCATCGTTAACGATAGTTGTATTTCCTCCTGCATTTTGTTTAATGTATTCTTCAATATTATCTGGAATACCATTACCATTATGATCAATAGTAACACCTTTAGTATCAACTACAGCGCCTGGAGCTGAATCTGGCTCTTGATCTAAGTAATCAGCAACACCATCTCCATCAGTATCTTTTAACATTTGTTCGATGTTGGCAATTCTGTCTTCTAAATCTTTTCTTGTAGTTTCAAAAGTCCAATCGGCATGTTTCTGGTTACCTCCAAGATAGAATGTTAAACCTAATGTAGCATTCCACATATCGCCATCTAAACCTCTTGTATCCATTTTAGAAGTGAAGTCATAATTGTTTTGTTGGCGAATGTTTCTGATGTAAGTAACGTCACCTGTTAATGCAATACGATCAGATAATTTTAATTGAGGTGTTAAACCTACAATAATATTACCCATATTATCTGCATTATCAAACAAACCATCATCTTCTCTTGTCATCCAAGAGTAACCAGCACCTGCATGTGCTAATAAACCAATAGATTTAGTCCAATCTTCAAAGTTCATAATACGACCTAGATTTGCTACTCCTTGTAAGTCTACACGGTAATAGTTTGTTCTAAATCTTTTAGAATCTTCACCTTCTTTTAAACGATCATAAGCTCCGTCTAATTTTAAACCAAATTTAGGATTAAACATATAACGAACACCTAAGTCTACATGGTAAAAACTTGGAGTTTGCATAAAGTAACCATTAGAAAAACCTTTAGTTGCTTTGTTTGCTCCACCATTGGCCTCAATAGACCATTTGTTGTAATCATTGTTAACTGTTTCAGTAACTTCTTGCGCTTGAGCAAAAATCCCTAATCCAATTACACTTAATAGGTATGAAATCTTTTTCATGAGGAAAAATTTAATTACAAGATTATATAAATTGTTAAAAACGAATAAATAAATAATGTTAAAAAAGCTTACAACTAACGAAAGTCATAATATTTTTTTGTGATTATTTTAACGTCCAAAAAAAGACTTCAATAATTGTGCCGAAATTAATTTTCATTTTTCTTGTACCATGTTTGAATCATTTAAATTATTTTTGCATAAATATTTCCCAAAACAAACAATGGAACAATCAGCATTTCTTTTTTCGACCAGAGGATCATTAGAATTAGCACAAAAAATTGCCGATCAATATGGTCAAGAACTTGGTAAATCTAAAATTGTAGAATTTAGCGACGGAGAATTTGTACCCGCTTTTGAACAGCCAATTCGCGGAGCTCGCGTTTTCTTAATCGGTTCTACAATGCAACCAACAGACAATTTAATGGAATTACTTTTAATGTGTGATGCAGCAAAACGCGCATCTGCTAAAAGTATTACAGTTGTTATTCCTTATTTTGGTTTTGCTCGTCAAGATCGTAAGGATGCACCACGTGTACCAATTGGAGCAAAATTAGTTGCAAAAATGTTAATGACAGCTGGAGCAACTCGTGTAATGACTATGGATTTACACGCTGATCAAATTCAAGGATTTTTTGAAGTTCCTGTTGATCATTTATTTGCTTCAACAATTTTCGTTGAATATATCAAAGGTTTAGGTTTAGATAATATTTGTATCGCTTCTCCAGACATGGGAGGTGCTAAACGTGCAAATACATATGCTAAATACCTTAATGCAGATATCGTAATTTGTCACAAAGAACGTAAAGTTGCAAACCAAGTTGATAGCATGATGTTAATCGGTGAGGTAGAAGGTAAAAATGTTATTTTAGTAGATGATATGATTGATACAGCGGGTACACTTGCTAAAGCTGCTGAATTGATTATGGAAAAAGGAGCAAAATCTGTTCGTGCAATTGCAACGCACGGAGTTTTATCTGGACCAGCTTATGAGCGTCTTGATAACTCTTTGTTAACGGAAATTGCTATAACTGATAGTATTCCATTAAAAAATACTTCCGTATCTAAAATAAAAGTATTATCTTGCGCTCCGCTTTTTGCTGATGTTATGCATTTAGTACATAGCAATAAATCTATTAGCCAACGTTTTGTTATCTAATGATTTAACTTAAATTTAAATTATTTTTATTATATACATATTATTATGAAGTCAATTACAATTCAAGGTGTAAAAAGAGAAGACTTAGGTAAAGTGGCTACACGTAACCTACGTAATGCTGAACAAGTACCTTGTGTGGTTTACGGTTCTGGAGAGCCTATCCACTTTTCAGCTGATGAAAAAGCATTCAAATCATTAGTTTACACTCCAGATGCTCATACAGCAACTATCGAGTTAGCTGATGGAGCTAAAATTCAAGCAATTTTACAAGACATCCAATTTCACCCAGTAACGGATAAAATCTTACACGTAGATTTTTACCAATTAAACGAGGACAAACCAGTAACTATGGAAGTTCCAGTTCGTTTAGTAGGACGTGCTCGTGGTTTAGTAGCTGGTGGGGTTTTACGTTTCAACATGCGTAAATTAAAAGTTCGTGCTATTCCAGCAAACTTACCAGACGAAATCGAAATCGATATCACTCCAATGAGAATTGGTCACAAAATGTATGTAGAAACATTGAAAAATGATAACTACACATTCGCTCATCCAGATAACGCAGTAGTAGTAGCTATTCGTACTTCTCGTAACGCTGTTAAGGATGCTGATCAAGACGAAGACGAGGATTAAGAAATTTTCTTTTCAGATAACATTAAACCACTCAATTTTGAGTGGTTTTTTTATTTTTAAAAATTTAATAAGATAAATTTGTCCGAATTAAAATTAGTTGTATATTTGCTTCATAATTTATAATGAATAAAAGAAATTAATGTTTTCTAAAGCGTGCGAATATGGAATTAAGGCTTGTGTGTTTATTGCACAAGAATCTGTAGAAGGAAAGAGAGTCAATTTAAAACAAATTGCAAATTCGATTAATTCTCCAGAAGCTTACACAGCCAAAATTCTTCAACAATTAGTTAAAGCAAATGTGATTTCATCTGTCAAAGGAAAAATGGGAGGTTTCCAAATGGATGCAGCGCATTTAGAAGATATCAAATTAGTGAATATCATCAAAGCGATTGATGGAGATGGTCTTTATCACAGTTGCATTTTAGGTTTAGTAGAGTGCGATGCTAACAAACCTTGTGCTTTACATAGCCGTGTTTTTGCAATTCGTAATGATTTGCGAGGAATGCTAGAAAAGACATCGATGTTTAATTTGATTGATGATCTAGAGAAAGGAATTGCTTTTCTTAAGCATTAAAAAAAATTGATTAAAAATAAGATAAAAATATCCGATTATCCGAATTAAAAAATTACAACAATGAACCTATTAATAGAACTTCCTCAAACAACTGCTTCTCATATGAGTTATACTGTAACAGTAAATCTAAATGAAGCGTGCGAAAGACATCATAAGACATTATTTTTTTGTTGGAATATTCGTGCTGGAATAGATAAAGGAGTCGATATTCAACGAATTGTTGATTATGTAAATTGGTATGGGGAAAAAGTGTTATTCAAAAAATTTGAGATAGAAGAGAATTACTTGTTTTCGCTTTTGGATGAAGACCATTACTTGGTAAAAAGATCATTGAAAGAACATAGACGTTTGAGACGCTTGTTTAAGATAGATACAAAAAATCCGATGAAAAGTTTGATTTATATCGAAGAAGAATTGGATTTGCATATCAGATTTGAGGAGAAACAAATGTTTCCTGAATTTGAGAAAAATGCAACACAAAAAAAGTTAAAAGTAATTAAAGAACAATTTAATTCACTTTTAACTAACACAGATTGGAAAGATCAATTTTGGTTATAGATCTTTATAGCTAAAAATTTTTACTTATAATTTTTTAGATGATTTTTGAAAAGAAAAGCTCGATTTTGCAGGTCGAGCTTTTTGTTTTTTATAGATTAAGATAGTTACTTCTTAATCTTAATTTCAAAGATTTTGTCCCAGTTTTTACCTGTTAATAACATATTTCCGTTGTCTTTGAAAGCGATTCCGTTCAATTCTTGTGCTTGTGGATTTCCTTGTTTTCCTTTCAATTCAGCGAAATTAAACTCCGCTTTTACAGCGCCAGTTTGCGGATCAATTACCACAATATTACTGTTATCTGCATGTCCAGATTTTAGGTAAACATTTGCATAAATTAAACCATCGTGATACTCAATTTCATTCAAATAACTATATGGTTGCGTGCTATCAAAAGCTTGAACAGTTCTAAGGTAGTTAAATTTCTCGTCGAAGAAATGAATACGTTGTGAGCCTTCTGTTACAGCTAATTCTTTACCAATAGTAGTAATTCCCCAACCTTCGATAATTTGAGCTGGCATATCAAATTTTTCAACTTGATTAAAGTTCAAATCATATTTATAAATGACACGATCTTGCCATGTTAATTGATAAATAAAACCATTCAGTTCTGTAATTCCTTCTCCAAAAACATCGTCTTTAATTTGATATAATTTTGTAGGTTCAGTTGCCCCCAATTTATATTCAATCAAACGTGTTTTTCCTCCGCGAAGTCCAGTTCCTTCGAAAATATTTCCGTTTTTGAAATAAAAACCTTGCGTAAAATAATCTGGATTATGTGGATAAGTTCCTACAATTTCATAATTCCATTGCGCAGCCGGCTCATTTGCATAAACCACAAACGTAAAATCGCGCGAATTTGTTTCTTCTTCTCCTTTGAAGAATTTCAAATTAACCGTATGATTTCCTAATCCAATTGTTTTCCCGTCAATCGTAAAATCAGCAGGAACTTCTTGTCCATCCACTGAAACTACAACTTTCGTAATTCCATCTAAATTAGTTAAAGGAATATTGATTTTGTCGCCAATTTTGTATTTGTTTTGTTCAATTTTCGAAACAATTTCAGTGATTGCAGTATTGTTTTTTCCTGTAGAATCTTTACAAGAAAATAATACTGAAGAGAAAACTGTTGCACAAACTGAGGCAGCGATTAAATATTTTTTCATTTGATGTGTTTTATGTTTTATGAATTAGGTTGCTAATTCTACTACAAATATATTTTATTTTGTTCGATTCGGATTATTTTTTACAAAAGCATCCCAACTAGAATAAGAACTTGGCGTTTCAGTTGTTTTACCCGAATTTAGATAATGACAAACCGCAACGGCAAGACCATCTGTGGCGTCCAAACGCTTCGGAATTTCTTTCAATCCAAGTAAATGTTGTAACATTCCCGCAACTTGTTCTTTCGAGGCATTTCCGTTTCCGGTAATCGCCATCTTAATTTTTTTTGGCGCATATTCTACCACAGGCATATCGCGATGTAGACAAGCCGCAATACAAACGCCTTGAGCACGTCCAAGTTTTAACATAGACTGAACATTAACGCCAAAAAACTGCGCTTCAATGGCTAATTCATCAGGATGATATTGATCGATAATGGCTAAAGTTTTTTCGAAAATCTTTTTCAATTTAGTTTGCTGGTTCGGAAGTTTGTGCAACAACAATTCGTCTAAAGTAATCAACTTTATTTTGTTATTTTTGACTTCAATCAAACCAAAACCCATCACCATTGTTCCAGGATCAATCCCTAAAATAATCTTTTCCATCGTTGCGAAGGTATTAAGATATTCTGAAAATTAAGCCGAATTTCGACTCGCATTAATATTTCCGAATAACGAACGCATCACAATTTGCTCATAAATTGATTTGAACTCACTTTCATGATGAATTTTGTTCAACGCAAATTGTTGAATTGTTAATAATGGTAAAACAATTTTTTCGCGCATTTGTACCGAAGATTTGTTCAATGGTTCGTCTTGCATCAATTCTGTGTAACCCGAAATTTCTAAACATAATGCTTTTGATAATTCAAATTCATCGTGTAAAATATTCCAAAATTCACCATATTCAGGATCATTTTTCATATAAGAAGTTAATGGAAAATAAGTTTTTTCCATCGACATCATACTATTTTGAATCAATGTTTTGAAGAAGCTCGAATTTTTGAATAAATCTTTTACATCATCTAAATGACCTTGTTTTTTTAATTCATTTATAGCCGTTCCAACACCAAAATATCCCGGAACATTTTGTTTTAATTGACTCCAAGAGCCCACAAATGGAATAGCACGCAAATCATCAAATTCTAATTTTTTGTCACTACCTCGTTTACTCGGACGGCTTCCGATATTTGTTTTCCCATAATAGTTAAGCGTACTCATGTTTTCCAAATAAGGTAAAAATGAAGGATGCGCTTTCAAATCTTCATATTTCTGATAACTAATTGTGGCCAATTTATCAATCAATACACGTTCATCAGGCGAAATCTGACTTGTGCTCGTAGAGAAAACATCCGAAATGATACCAGCCGTGTACAATTGTTCAAAATTATATTTTGCCTGCGGCATTGTTCCATAATTCGACGTAATTGTTTGCCCTTGAATCGTAATTTGAATTTCGTGATTCGCAATTGTTTTCCCTTGAGAAGCATAAAATTCGTGTGTTTTTCCACCGCCACGTGCAGGAGGTCCACCACGACCATCAAAGAAAATAACTTCGATTTGATTTTTATCCGAAACATTCGAAAGGATTTCTTTGGTGCGATAAATTTCCCAATTCGCTTTGATGTAACCGCCATCTTTTGTCCCATCCGAAAAGCCTAGCATAATCGATTGACGCTGTTTTCTACGTTCTAAATGTTGNNAAACCTCTAATCGTCTCGAAAAGTGGCATAATATCAAACTTAATTTCATCGTCTTTATAGCCGCAAAATTTGAATAAAGCATAAACATTTAAGACATCGAAAATGGTTTCAGAATTTGAAATAATGTATCGGTTAACACCTAATTCACCATTTCGTTGTTGAATCGTTTTTAATTGATAAACATTTCTGATCGTATCAATCACAATATCATCTTCAAAATCATCTGGTTTAGCTGTAAAAGAAGGATTTGTTAACAATTCGATTTGTTCTGCTTCGCTTAAATCTTTCAGATTAATTCCAGTATATTTTTCAACAATTTGGTTAATTACTTTTTGATGAACACGCGAATCTTGACGGATATCCAACGAAGCAAAATGTAACCCGAAAATATCAACACGTGTGATAAAATCATCTAAAATATCTAAGAAAACACCATTGTGTTGTTCAATTAAAATTGTACGAATCGTTTGTAAGCGCGTTTTGATTTCATCAATTGTAATCGTTCCATTTTCATTGAACATATTTTCGTAAATCAAATTACTCAACGCTTTTAAAGGCTCTGTAACATGTTTGAAGGTTAATCGTCTTTGAACAATTTTTAGATGATTGTAATAATTTTTTAAGATACTTGTTCGTAACAAACTTGCTACTTTCCACGTAATTTCTGCTGTAACGAAAGGATTTCCATCGCGATCACCTCCAGGCCAAAAACCTAATTGAATGACAGGAGATTTTAGAGGTTCACTTTCTGTAAAAAACAATTGATTGATTTCGTTATACAATCGTCCAATTGTCTGATAATACACATTTCGTAAATAATAAATAATCGAAACCGCTTCGTCGTATGGTGTCGGTTTTTCTTCGTTGATAAAAGGTGTTTTTCCTAATTGTTGTAACAATAAATCAATTTTACTTACCGAATCTTGTTGAATTGCATCGCGTAAATCCTGAATAATTTGTTGGACATTTGTTGGATAAAATTGTGTTGGATGCGCTGTAAAAACAACTCTCGTTACAAAATCTTCGATTCTGGTTTTTACTTGCTCCATTTTACCTTGCGCTTGTGCAATATGGTAAATGCTTTCCAAACTTCCTTTTTCATTTTCGGAATGTAATGACGGAAATGCAGCATCTTCGATACTATCAAACAAAACAACTTGTCGCTCGATGTATTGTATCATTCGAAACATCAAATCGATTTGTTCTTGTTCTGTTTTTAAATCGGTGTATTTCTCAAAAAAATTGTTGATGATTTCATTAGGCGATTTACCTTCTGGTAAACCTTTTTGACTTTCATCGTACAAAAACGGAATCAACGATCCAATGTTTTGCATTTTTTCGTAGGGCAGACTCATAAAGAGACTGTTGTAAATTTGAAACTTATTTTCCACAATTTGGTGGAATTTAAGTTCAGATAAATTCGTACTTCGCATTAATAGGTATTTTTTCTCTTAATAGTAAATTTACTTGTTTCGAGGTAATTATCCTATTTATTTTAAACCAAAAAAAGAGAATCATATGATTCTCTTTTTTGTTATGATCGATTATTTAGTTCAATTAATGGTTCTATAAATTCGCGTGTGTTTGCTAGCCTCGGAACTTTATTTTGTCCACCTAATTTACCACGAGAAGCCATCCATTCGATGAATAATTTTTTGTGTGCTTTGTGTACAATCGGTCGATTAAGTGTCATATTATTGTAACGTTTTGCTTCGTAATCGGAATTAACTTCTTGCAAACCTTTATCTAAACAATCAATAAATTGCTCAAAATTTTCAGGATCTTTATCAAACTCTATCATCCATTCGTGAGCGCCTTTTTCTTTTCCTTGCATAAAAATTGGACCAGCACTATATTCAGAAACGATCGAATTTGTTTGCATACAAGCACGTTTCAAAGCTTCTTCTGCATTTTCTATCATCAATTCTTCTCCAAATGCATTGATATAATGTTTTGTTCGTCCAGAAACAACAATTCTGTGTGGATTAATTGAGGTAAAACGAACCGTATCACCAATGATATAGCGCCACAAACCTCCATTTGTTGTAATTACCATGGCGTAATTTTTACCAACTTCAACTTCTCCAATTGTTAAAAATCGTTGAGTTTCTGAACCAAATTCTTCCATTGGAATAAATTCGTAAAAGATTCCGTTGTCTAATAATAACAACAACTCTTTACTATTTAATTGATCCTGAATTCCAAAAAAACCTTCGGAAGCATTATATAATTCGAAATAATTTAATTTTTTCTGAGTAATTAAATTATAATTTTCTGCATAAGGTTTGAAGCTGATTCCACCATGAAAAAACACTTCGAGATTTGGCCATAATTCGTCCAAATAATTCTTTCCAGTTTCGGCTAATAATTTATTCAAAACGACTAACATCCATGAAGGAACACCAGTTAAAGAACCAACATCTTCATTTTTTGTTGCATTAATAATAGCATTCATCTTTACATTCCAATCAGACATTAAAGAAATCTCACGATTTGGAATGTTTTTCATTTCTGCATAAAAAGGTAAATTATCAATCAGAATAGCTGATAAATCACCAAAACGCGTATCATATTTTTGATAAAGTTCACTACTTCCGCCAATTCTTAAGTTTTTGTGCATAAAAATATCCGTTTCGGGATAAGCATTTAAGTACAATGCAAACATTGTTTTTCCTGCTGCGTAATGGCAATCTTCTAAGGATTCATTACTAATCGGAATAAATTTACTTTTGGCATTTGTTGTTCCAGAAGATTTCGCAAACCATTTTATTTTTCCATGCCAAGTAACATCTTTTTCACCTTTTCTTGCTAATTCAATATAAGGTTGAAAATCCTCGTAATGCACTGCAGGGACTTGCTCTTGAAATTTATGTGTCGTTTTGATTTCGTCAAAATGAAATTCTTTTCCGTAAATAGTCGATTTGGCTTTTTTGATATTCTCAAATAACACACGTTGTTGCGTACCAACTGGATTTTTGATACTTTCCTCGATGATATTCATTCGGCTACGCATCATAATTTCCATAATCTTATTGACTATTCCCATCCGCTAAAAGTTTTGTAGATTTACACAAAATTAATTAAACTTTTTTAGCAAGATGCAGTTTGAAGGACAAATTCGTAAAATGACAACTGAAAATGGAACGCCAATCAATTATTATTGGAATTTCAAGAATGATTTTATTGTTATGAATCAATTGTTAGGAAAAAAAATCAAGATTAACTTTGATCACTACGAATGTTTAAACTGTCACGAGGACAAAGAGATTTATCAGATGGGATATTGTAAAGATTGTTTTTTTACAATTCCAGAAGCTAATCCAAGTATCATCAATCCAGAACTTTCTACGGCACATTTGGGAATTGTGCAACGTGATTTAGAGTTTGAAACGAAATTCGAATTGCAACCGCATATTGTGTATTTGGCAAATTCATCAGGAATAAAAGTTGGTGTAACGCGTTTAACGCAAGTGCCGACACGTTGGATCGATCAAGGAGCTTCAGAAGCTATTATTATTGCGCGAACGGATAATCGTTACGAAGCTGGAATGATAGAGGTTTCGTTGAAAAATGTTATTGCTGATAAAACGAATTGGCAAAGAATGTTAAAAAATGATGTACCAGAAATTAATCTGTTCGAAAAGTATCACGAAATCAGAAATGAAGTGAATCCAGATTTTCAACAATTTTTGGTTGATGAGCCAGTAGTTTGGAAGTTTGAATATCCAGTTTTATCTTATCCAGAAAAAGTAAAATCATTAAACCTGAAAAAAACGCCAGAAATAGAAGGTGTTTTGAAAGGAATAAAAGGTCAATACTTGATTTTTGAAGACAATACAGTTTTCAATGTTCGAGGTCACGAAGGTTTTTATGTGAATTTTGAATTGTAAAATTCATTTTACAATAAAAGATATTCAAAAGTCGATTCTATAACAGAATCGACTTTTTTGTTTCTATCTATTTGATTTCAATAAAAATACTTGTTTTTCATCTTATTTATTTTTACATTAGTTATAATCAATTAACACAAAAAAATAGGAATTATGAAAGCAAGTGCATTACTTATGGTTGGCGGTATTTTGGCTTTAACAGCATGTAATAAAAAATCAGATTTGCCAGATTATAAGGTGAAAGAAGCCGTTTTAGATGTTTACAAATACAGGGCAGATAAACCAGATTCACTTTTTTCCAAAGTAGAAGGCGTAAATGTGGATGATTTGAATGAGGTGGTTAAACAATATGGACCAGTTGATGTCTACAACTTTGAGAAAATGACGCCTCTTGAAGATGGTGACAAAACAGTTTACGAAGCAGTTTATAAAGTTTCTTTTAAAGGAGCTGAAGGAACAGAAACGTTTAAAGTACGAAAAATTGATAAGTTAGACGGAATTGTTGTTGGCTATGCAAGTGATGTAAAACCTATAGTTGCTCAGTCAGATTCTTTGGCCGTTAAAAAGGATTCGGTGAAATAAATATAAAAAAATAATAAATACGCAATGATTTATTGAAAAAGTTTGTATATTCGTTATCAATAATGAAACAAAACGGATTAAATACAATCATTTCAATTACGACGACTTCTAGTGTTCACACTTAGAGGAGTCTTGTTATGTATTTAATTCTAAAAAAATAATGCAAAAGCATCTTCTCAAAAGGAAGATGCTTTTTTTATGATCAAAATTTAAATTATGAAAGTTTTAAAATTCGGAGGAACATCAGTCGGATCGGTAGAAAGTATCCGCGCGGTCGTAGAAATTGTTAAACAAGAAAGGCAACAAAATAACTCGATTATTTTGGTTGTGTCTGCTATTTCTGGTTTGACCAATTTATTAACCAAAATGTCCGAAGAAGCTTCATCAGGAAGTTTTGATGAAAATGATTTAAAACTTTTTCAAGAAAAACATTTTGACATCGTAAAAGCTTTAATCGATGTGCCAAATCAAAATCCGATTTTAACAAAATTGAAATTGTTGATGAATGAGTTGGAAGCATTATTAGAAGGAGTAGAAATTTTGAAAGAATTAAGTCCGCAAACAAAAGATTTGATTTTGAGTTTTGGCGAAAGATGTAGCGCTTTATTAATCGCAAAAGTAATGCAAGAACATGTTGGAGATTCATTGGCAATTAATGCATCAGATTATATTGTGACAGATCATAATTTTGGTCAAGCGAATGTTTTCGAGGAAAAATCGTTTCAGAATATTCAACAATTGGCAAAAGATCATTCGGATATATTATTGGTTGTAACTGGTTTTATTGCGGCGAATGAAGAAGGGCGAGTGACGACTTTGGGAAGAGGAGGTTCTGATTATACTGCGGCTTTGATTGGTGCGGCTTTACATGCAGAACAAATTGAAATTTGGACAGATGTAAATGGAATGATGACGGCGGATCCTCGTTTTGTAAACAAGGCTTTTTCGTTAGGAAATTTGTCTTATACAGAAGCGATGGAATTGTCGTATTTCGGTGCAAAAGTGATTTATCCACCTACAATGGCTCCGGCTTTTAAACTCCGAATTCCGATTTTAATTAAAAATACATTTCAGCCAGATTTCGAAGGAACAAAAATTCAGTTTGATTCTCAACCAACAGATTTTCCAATCAAAGGAATTTCGTCAATTAAAGATATTGCATTAGTCAATATAAAAGGAAGCGGTTTGGTCGGAAAATTAGGTTTTAGCGGGAAACTTTTTTCACTTTTAGCGCAGCATCATATTAACATTGTGTTGATTACGCAATCTTCGTCAGAGCACAGTATCACGCTTGCGATTCATCATAACGAAGTTGAAAAAGCGAAGCAATTAATTGAAGAAGAGTTTTGTCTAGAAATTGCGGCAAAATGGTTGGAGCCAATTGAAGTTGAAGAAAATCTCGGAATTATTGCAATTGTTGGAGAAAACATGAAAAAGACAGTTGGTGTTTCGGGCAAGTTATTTTATGCATTAGGACGAAATGGAATCAATGTCAGAGCGATTGCGCAAGGTTCTTCGGAGTATAATATTTCGGTTGTGATTAACGAAAATGATTTGTCAAAAGCTTTAAATGCCGTGCATGATGCGTTTTTTAATCATTTGAAAAAAACAATTCATGTTTTCAATGTTGGAGTAGGAAATATTGGTTCGACATTTTTAAATCAATTAGAAAAACAGAAAGATTTTTTAGCAAAAAATAATGATATCGAGATAAAATTGGTTGGATTATCAAATTCTAAAAAAATGCTGTTTGATGAAAACGGAATCAATTTATCGAATTGGAAAAATGAATTAGAAAATTCTTCTTCATCAGCTGATTTGAATGAATTTATTCAAAAAATGAAACAGTATAATTTACCAAATTGTGTTTTTGTTGATAATACTGCGAGTTCTGATTTGCCAAATTATTACAAACAAATTTTCGAAAGCAGCATATCGGTTGTAACATGTAATAAAATTGCGAATTCATCTTCTTATCAAGAGTATAAAAAATTGAAAGAAACTGCTCGAAAATATGGCATTGATTTCCTTTATGAAACGAATGTTGGAGCAGGTTTACCAATTATTAGCGTGTTGAAAGATTTAAGAATGAGTGGAGATCAAATCTTAAAAATTGAAGCAATTTTATCAGGAACAATTTCGTATATATTTAATCATTTTAAAGGTGAAAATACATTTGCCGAAATTGTAAAGAAAGCGCAAGAATTAGGTTATACAGAACCAGATCCTCGCGATGATTTGAGTGGAATAGATTTTATGCGAAAAATGTTGATTCTTGCTCGTGACAATGGTTACGAAATTGAAGCGGGAGATGTAAAAATCGATTCTATTTTGCCTAAATCTTGTTTAGAAGCTGCAACTGTAGAAGATTTTTATCAAGAATTAGTCAACGAAAATGATTATTTCGAAAAGATAAAACATCAAGCAGATGAGGAGCAGAAAGTGATTCGTTACATCGGGATTTTAGAAGATGGAAAAATATCAATTTCGTTAGAATTGGTTGATAATCAACATCCGTTTTATGCTTTGTCTGGAAGCGATAATATTATTTCGTTTACAACAGCGCGTTACAAGGAACGTCCTTTGGTTGTGAAAGGACCTGGAGCTGGTGCAGAAGTTACGGCAGCTGGCGTTTTTGCAGATTTAGTTAATATAAGTTCAATACGATAAAAGATGAATCAAATAATCGAAAATAAATATAAGCTTGATCAAGCGAAGTTTTTAGAAAAAGTACATGTTTTTGCTCCTGCAACAGTTGCCAATATGATCTGTGGATATGATATTTTGGGCTTTGCGGTGGATTATCCAGGTGATGAGGTAATCATGAAAAAGACAGAAAAGTTAGGAATCGAAATTCTGACAATTACAGGTGACGAGGGGAAATTGCCTTTGGATGCGATGAAAAATACAGTTTCTCATTCGGCATGGAAATTATTTTGTGATTTAGGTCTACAAGATTCTTTTGGATTATCGATAGAATTACACAAAAAAATGCCAATTGGAAGTGGTTTAGGTTCAAGCGCGGCGAGTACAGTTGCTGGACTTTTTGCATTGAATGAATTATTAGGAAAACCACTTTCTAAAAATGAGCTTTTACCTTATTGTATGGAAGGCGAACGATTGGCTTGTGGTGCTGCTCATGCGGATAATGTTGCGCCATCGTTGTTTGGTGGAATTACGTTGATTCCTTCTTATGAGTCGATTTTGGTGCGTTCTTTACCTGTTCCTGAAAATTTATATGTCACACTGATTTACTCAAAAGTAGAAGTGCCAACAAAGGATGCGCGCAAATTAATTAAAGATAAAGTGCAATTGAGTAAAGCAATAAAACAATGGGGGAATATTGCAAGTTTGGTTGCGGCGCTTTATGAGAATGATTACGAAGAAATTGGTCGTTCGATGCAGGATGATATTGTCGAACCAAATCGTTCTTTATTGATTCCGTATTTTAATGAAATGAAAAGTATTTCGCTCGAAAATAATGCATTAACATTCGGTATTTCTGGTTCTGGACCAACAGTTATGGCGTTATCTAAAAGTAAATTGGATGCAGAAAATATCGAACAAAAATTAAATAATTTTTTGACGATAAAAGAAATTGAACATTTATCATTTGTCTCTAAAATTAATCAACAAGGACCTTACATAAAACACTAAAAATGAAATTATATAGTACAAATAATCATAATAACAGAGTCGATTTTAAACAAGCGGTTTTCCAATCTTTGCCAGAAGATAAAGGATTGTATATGCCTTTGTCGTTGGAAAAATTAGATGAAAATTGGTTGAATTCTATTGAAAATTATTCATTTCAAGAGATTGCGAAAAAGGTGACAAATCACTTATTAAAAGATGATTTTTCTGAAGAAACGATTAATAATTTAATTGATGATGTAATTAATTTTCCTGCGCCTTTGGTGTTTTTAGAAGATGATTTAGCTATTTTGGAATTATTTCACGGACCTTCTTTTGCTTTTAAAGATTTTGGAGCAAGATTTATGAGTCGCGTGATGGCACATTATTCAAAAAAAGATAATCAATTGTTAGATGTTTTGGTCGCAACTTCTGGCGATACAGGAGGCGCTGTAGCACTTGGCTTTCTGGGAGTAGAAGGAACGAGAGTAACGATTTTGTATCCAAAAGGAAAAGTGTCGCTGATACAAGAATTGCAATTAACGGCGAATGGAAAAAATATTCGTGCCATAGAAATCGACGGAACTTTTGATGATTGTCAAGCATTGGTCAAGCGAGCTTTTTTAGACAAAGATTTAATGAAAAATCTAAACTTAACCTCAGCAAATTCAATTAATATTGCTCGCTTAATTCCGCAATCTTTCTATTATTTCGAGGCATTTGCCCAAGCAAAAAGAAAAGGTTTTGAGAAAGTTTCTTTTGTTGTTCCGAGTGGAAATTTTGGGAATATTACGGCAGGTATTTTAGCTTCAAAATTAGGATTGGAAGTGGAACAATTTGTTGCGGCTACGAATGCGAATGATACAGTTCCTTCATTTTTAAAAACCGAAAATTATCAACCAAAACCTTCTGTACAAACGTTATCGAATGCAATGGATGTTGGAAATCCGAGTAATTGGGTTCGCGTGATGGAATTTTTTGAGCAAGATGTGGAGCAATTAAAATCAAAAATGGTTTCAAAAGCTTATTCTGATGTAGAAACAATAAATGCAATCGTAGAAATTAATCAAGAATACAATTATATTGCTTGTCCTCATACGTCAATTGCCTGGTTGGCGGCGAAGGAATACCAAGCGAAAAAGCAAGATGAAAAAGAGTTAGTGGTGTTTTTATCGACAGCGCATCCGTGTAAATTTCCTGAAGTTTTTCCGAAAGAAATACAAGATAAAATTGTCTATCCAAAAGAAGTAGAAGAATTGAAATCGAAACAATCGAATAAAGTTGAAATGAGCAATAATTTTGATGAGTTGAAAAATTGGTTGTTGAATAATTAATAAATTAAAAAGCAAAGTTTCTAACTAAATAGAAGCTTTGCTTTTTTTGAATAGTATATTAATGATGGAAAAATTATCCAATCATTAACGAAAAAAGTGTGTTGTCTGTGTTAAGATATTGATATTCGAAATGATGATTTTCTAACCTAAAAATTAAACCATCTAAATCCTCTTTTTTGTCTAGTTCAATGCCAACTACTGCTGGACCTGTTTCTTTGTTATTTTTTTGTGTGTATTGAAAATAGGTAATGTCATCATTTTCACCCAAAACTTCGTTCACTAATTCTTTTAAAGCACCGGCACGTTGAGGAAAATTGATAATGAAATAATGTTTCAAACCTTCATATTGCAAACTTCTTTCTTTTATTTCTTCCATTCGCGTAATGTCGTTGTTGCTTCCACTAAGCACGCAAACCACATTTTTTCCTTTGATTTCTTCCTTGAAAAAATCTAAAGCCGAAACACTCAAAGCGCCTGCTGGTTCTACAACAATTGCGTCTTCATTGTACAAACGCAAAATGCTCGAACAAACTTTTCCTTCTGGAACAGCACAAGTTGTTTCTAAACCTTCTGCACAGATTTTGTAGGTTTTTTCACCTGCTTTTTTTACAGCTGCGCCATCTACAAAAGGGTCAATCTTCGCTAATGCAACAGATTGTTTTTGTTTGATAGCTTCTGCCATACTTGCTGCGCCACTCGGTTCTACGCCAATAATTTTGGTGTTTGGACTAAGTGTTTTCATCACAGAAATAACGCCAGATGCTAAACCTCCACCGCCAATTGGCACGAAAATATAATCGATTGGTTGATTGCATTGATTCAAAATTTCTAAAGCAACAGTTCCTTGTCCTGCGATTACTTTTTCGTCATCAAAAGGATGAATAAATGTAATATTTCCTTCTTGGGATAATTGATGTGCAAAAGCCGATGCATCATCAAATGTATCACCATGTAAAATGATTTCGATTTGATCTTTCCCAAACCATTTTACTTGTTTTATTTTTTGTTGAGGTGTCGTCGTTGGCATCACAATTTTACCTTTGATATTTAATTGTTGACACGAATACGCCACACCTTGTGCGTGATTTCCTGCACTTGCGCAGATTACACCATTATTTTTTTCTTGTTCTGATAACTGAACGATTTTATTATAAGCACCACGTAATTTGTATGAACGGACGACTTGTAAATCTTCTCGTTTTAGATAGACATTCGCTTCAAATTGACGACTTAAATTTTCATTGAAATCGAAAGGAGTATTTTTGGCAACTCCTTTCAAATTCATTTGTGCTAAGTTTACTTCGTCAAGCGAAACGCCTAAGGTCTCAGTTTTTTCATTTCTAAGTCCATTTGCCATAATTCACTCTTTCTTAGTTGTTTTAACTCATTATGCATTTTGATAATTTTAGCAATAAAACCGTCAGTTCGAGTGGAATTCTGTAAGAATTTTGTATCGAGAACATGGTTTTAGAAGTCAAAATTCTATTCTCGATACAATTTTTATTCAGTTTGTACTGAACTAAAAATCACTCGAATTGACGAATTTTAATTCAAAATGCATAAGATGTTTATTTTAATATTTGACTACGCCGTTTTTATCGTTTTCATAGCAGTCATTGCTTTACGAAGTTTTTTTCCTACAGTTTCGACAGGATGACTACGTAAAACATCATTTATATGTACCAATGTCGCATTGTCAACAGCATTGTCTTTTCCTTCATTGTAATTTTTACCGACAACGTTTACGTTTACTTTTGTCATAAAATCTTTTAACAAAGGTTTACAAGCTTGATCGAAAAGATAACAACCGTATTCTGCTGTATCAGAAATCACACGATTCATTTCGAATAATTTTTTACGAGCAATTGTATTCGCTATCAATGGTGTTTCATGTAATGATTCGTAGTAAGCAGATTCAGGTTTAATGCCTGCTTCCACCATAGTTTCGAAAGCTAATTCAACTCCAGCACGAACAAAAGCAACCATTAAGGTATAATTGTCAAAATATTCTTGTTCAGTAATATTTGCATCGCCTGCTGGTGTTTTTTCAAAAGCAGTTTCACCAGTTTCAGCTCTCCATTTTAATAAGTTTTTATCATCATTCGCCCAATCTTCCATCATTGTTTTACTGAATTCTCCTGAAATAATATCATCTTGATGTTTTTGGAATAATGGAAGCATAATGTCTTTTAATTCTTCTGATAATTCAAAAGCTTTCACTTTGGCAGGATTGCTTAATCTATCCATCATACCGCTAACTCCACCATGTTTTAAGGCTTCTGTAATTACTTCCACACCATATTGAACCAATTTTGAAGCGTAACTTGGGTCAATTCCGTTTTCAACCATTTTATCAAAAGAAAGAATAGAACCTGTTTGTAAAAGACCGCACAAAATGGTTTGTTCTCCCATTAAATCAGATTTTACTTCCGCAACAAATGACGATTTTAAAACTCCCGCTCTATGACCACCAGTTCCTGCACAATATGCTTTTGCTTGGTCAAGTCCTTTTCCTTCGGGATCATTTTCTGGGTGAACGGCAATTAATGTTGGAACTCCAAATCCTCTTAAATATTCTGCACGAACTTCTGAACCAGGACATTTTGGAGCAACCATGATTACCGTAATATCTTTACGAATTTGCACACCTTCTTCTACGATATTAAATCCATGAGAATATAAAAGTGTAGCGCCTTCTTTTATAAGAGGTTGAATAGTATTAACTACTTGCGTGTGTTGTTTGTCTGGCGTTAAATTCGCAACAACATCAGCATTTGGGATTAATTCTTCGAGAGTTCCTACTGTAAAATTATGACTTGTTGCATTTTTCCAAGAATCTCTTTGATTTTCAATTGCTTCTTTGCGTAAGGCATACGAAACGTCTAAACCACTATCGCGTAAGTTTAATCCTTGGTTTAAACCTTGAGCACCGCAACCTACAATTACAATTTTTTTGCCTTTTAAAGCTTCTGTACCTTTTGTGAATTCAGAGTTATTTAGAAATTCTGCTTGTCCTAGTTGATATAATTGATCTCTTAATGATAGAGAATTAAAGTAATTAGTCATTTTTGTGTTTTTTAATAAAATTATTTGATGAATTGTTTGTCTTTACATTGTGAAAACTGAGTTTCCTTCGTTTAGGAATTCATTTTCGATTACTTCTTTTGATGGCTCGTCTTTCTCGAATTGTAATAATTTTTCATGAAAACCGGCACTTGCTTTGATAATTGCTATTCTTGCTCCTCGAACAAATTCTATTAAGCCATATTTCGTCAATTCTTGTGTCAGATTATCAATTTCTTCACGATGACCAGCTGTTTCAAAAACTGTATAATCATTGCGGATAACGACTGTATTTGCACCATATTGACGCAGTAAACGTTCTACATATGCCTTTTCTGCAATAATATTCGTTGGCACTTTGTATAAAGCTTGTTCTTGCCAAATTAATTCATCATTATTATTGAAATAAGCTTTAAGAACATCGATTTGTTTCTCGATTTGCATGCAAAGTTTTCGAACAACTTCTTCAGATTCTTCAATAACAATTGTAAATCGGTGTACATTTTCTATTTCTGATGGAGAAGTGCTTAAACTTTCAATATTAATTTTTCGTCGAGTAAAAATTCCTGCAACTCTTCCCAAAATTCCTATGGAATTTTCTGTATATAGCGTAATTGTATATTCTCGTTTTGAGTCCATAATCATTTATTTTAATCTAATTTCAGAAACACTTGTACCTTGCTCTACCATAGGAAATACATTGTTTTCTTTTCCTACAACTACTTCTAAAAGGTAAGAACCATCATGTTCTAACATTTCTTTTAATGCATTTTTCAAGTCGTTTCTTGCTTCTATTTTTTGACCTTCTATTTGATAAGCTTTTGCAAGCGCAACAAAATCTGGACTTGTAATATCTACGAATGAATAGCGTTTGTCGTTGAATAATTCTTGCCATTGACGAACCATTCCAAGGAAGCTATTGTTTAGGATTAACATCTTTACTTTTGCTCCAAATTGCATAATCGTTCCCATTTCTTGTAACGTCATCTGGAAACCACCATCTCCACAAACCATGACAATGTCTTTTTCAGGTGCTCCATACCACGCTCCAATTGCAGCAGGTAAACCAAATCCCATTGTTCCTAATCCTCCTGATGTAACCAAAAGCTTAGAATCTTTGAATTTCGCGTAACGACAAGCCGACATCTGATGTTGTCCTACGTCTGTCACAATAACGGCTTCTCCTTTAGTTAATTCATTTAAGGTATTGATAACCTCAGCCATAGATATCACATCAGTTGTTGGATGGAATTCTTTATTAATAACTTCTGTACGTTCTTCTTTTTCGAGATCTCTAAATTCTTTTAACCATTGAGAATGATCATTAGGATGAATCAAATTTGTTAATAACAGAAGTGTTTTTTTACAATCTCCCCAAACAGGGACAGCAACTTTTACATTTTTACCAATCTCTGCTGGGTCAATATCAAGATGAATCACTTTGGCTTGTTTTGCATATTTGTCTAAGCGTCCAGTTACGCGATCATCAAACCTCATTCCTATGGCAATTAATACATCGCAATCATTTGTTTTAACATTAGGTGCATAATTACCATGCATACCTAATAAACCTACATATTGTGGATGATCAGTATCTAAAGAACTTAATCCCATCAAAGTTGTTGCTACAGGAATTCCAGATTTTTCTAAGAAATCGTTTAATTCTTGTTCAGCTTTTCCAAGTAATATTCCTTGACCAATAATCGCAAATGGTTTTTTTGCTTGATTAATAAGTTTAGCAGCAGCTTTTATATATTCAGTTCTTATCTCTGGTTCTGGTCTATAACTGCGAACATGCGTGCATTTCTCATACTTTTTCTTTTCGATAAGTTGTATTTGAGCATTTTTTGTAATGTCAATTAAGACAGGTCCTGGTCTTCCAGAGCGAGCAATATGAAATGCTTTTGCTAGAACATCATTTATTTCTTCTGCATCAGTAATTTGATAATTCCATTTCGTGATAGGATTAGTAATATTGATAACGTCAGTTTCTTGAAAAGCATCCGTTCCTAAAAGAGAAGCGAAAACTTGCCCTGTGATACATACAATAGGATTGCTATCAATCATGGCATCTGCAATTCCAGTGACTAAATTCGTTGCGCCTGGACCACTCGTGGCAAAAGCTACACCTACTTTTCCTGAAGTTCTTGCATAACCTTGCGCAGCGTGAATGCCTCCTTGTTCATGACGAACTAAAATGTGTTCTAATTTATCTTTGTAATCATACAAAGCATCATATATAGGCATAATTGCGCCACCAGGATAGCCAAAGACTGTTGTAACTCCTTCGGACAATAAAGCGTTAATAATCGCTTGTGAACCTGAAATTTGAGTTGGTTTATTGGTCAGTAAGACATCCTTCTGAAGCGTTTCCGACTTGCTTTGCGTATTTGTATAAGACTCCATTTTTTACTTTTAATGCGGGTTGTTTCCAGTTATTTTTTCGATTTTCTAATGTTTTTTCATCAACCAAAAGATTCAATTCATTCTTGTTGATGTCAATTTCGATGAGGTCATCATTTTCGACTAATGCGATTGGACCTCCTTCAAAAGCTTCTGGTGTGATGTGACCGACGACAAATCCGTGCGTTCCGCCACTAAATCGTCCATCAGTAATTAAAGCGACTTTATCTCCCAATCCAGCGCCGATGATGGCAGAGGTTGGTTTCAACATTTCTGGCATTCCAGGACCTCCTTTTGGACCTTCGTTTCGAATGACGATAACGCTTCCAGCTTTGATTTTTAAATCTTCAATTGCTTTTAAAACTTCAACTTCACTATTAAAAACTTGTGCTTTTCCTTTGAAATAGAAACCTTCTTTTCCAGATATTTTTGATACCGATCCGCCTGGAGCAAGGTTTCCGTAAAGCATTTGTAAGTGTCCAGTTTCTTTTACGGGATTAGATAATGGACGAATAATATTTTGTTTAGAGAAATCTAAATCAGGAACTGATACTAAATTCTCTGCTAATGTTTTTCCAGTAACCGTTAAACAGCTTCCATCAATTAAGCCTTCTTGTAACATATATTTTAAAACAGCAGGAACTCCACCAACTTTACTCAAATGTTCCATCAAGTATTTTCCGCTAGGTTTTAAGTCCGCTATTACTGGTGTTTTATCGTTGATTGCTTGTATATCGTCTAATGATAATTTGATATTCATTGTGGCAGCAATTGCTAATAAGTGCAAAACAGCATTTGTACTTCCGCCTAAAACAACAATCGCTTTGATAGCATTTTCTAAAGAATTCTTCGTGATGATATCACTTGGTTTAATATCTTTTTCTAATAAAATTCTTAGATAATGTGCCGCAGTTGTACATTCGTTTTTCTTTTCTTGACTAAGAGCAGGGTAAGACGAAGAATAAGGTAAACTCATTCCCATTGCTTCAATCGCCGCTGCCATTGTGTTTGCTGTATACATTCCGCCACAAGCACCTGGACCAGGACAAGCATTCTGAATGATTCCACAAAAATCTTTGTCATCAAGATTTCCGTTTAATTTTTTTCCTAATGCTTCGAAAGCAGAAACAATGTTTAATTCCTCTTCTTTGTAATGTCCCGGAGCAATTGTTCCACCATAAATCATGATCGAAGGACGGTTTAAACGTCCCATTGCCATAATCGATCCTGGCATGTTTTTATCACAACCAGGAATAGTAATTACGCCATCGTAAAAGTGTCCTGCACAAACAGTTTCGATAGAATCTGCAATGATTTCTCTACTTACTAAAGAGTAGCGCATTCCTGAAGTTCCGTTGGTAATTCCATCGCTAATTCCGATAGTGTTGAACTTCAATCCGATTAGGTTTTCGGCTTTCATTCCATCTTGTACCAACTGTGCAAATTGATTTAGGTGCATATTGCAAGTATTTCCATCGTACCCCATGCTTGCAATTCCGATTAATGGTTTTTTAAGGTCTTCGTTTGTTAAGCCAATCCCATGTAACATCGCTTGTGACGCGGGTAAAGTGTCATCTTGCGTAACGGTTCGACTATGTTTGTTTAGTGCTTTGTTGTTGTTTTTCATCACTATTTATTTGACATTGTTTGTATTAAAAACATAAAAAAAAGCCACCCTGAATAAAGGTGGCTCATAAAAAATCGTTCAAAAAATTTGTCATAAAACCACCTTTCCTAATCGTAAGACCAAGACTAAAATAATAATGATAATAATGACGAAATTGTTTTGCATAATATTGTTTAATTAATTTTTCTCCATAAAAAAAGCCACCTCGTTAAGAAGTGGCTTTAATTGTTATTTTGTACGTACACAACTAATTACCACTCCCTGGGATAAGAATGACTAAAATAATCAAGTTGATAATGTTGTGAACTAATTTCATTTTCTTTTTTTGATAAGCCAAAGCTAGGATTAATTTTTTTAACTTAGCTCAACTTTTTTTATAAATTTTCCGAAAAATTTTCATTAATTGAAAATTCGCATTTTAACATTGCTTTTTTTAAAGATTGTTTAAAAATAAGTTTATAAAATTTTATATTTGCAAAACTTTGGAACAGAAAACTATTCACAACGTTTTTAGCTTATACGATTCTTCAGATTTCGTACAGAAGCTTATTGTCAATTTTAAAAATAATCCACAGCATAAAGTCAATATCAAAGGTTTTTTAGGTTCAGGATTGAGCATTATAACTGGTCATTTATATGATCGTGTTGCGCGTCCTACGATTCTAATTTTTGATGATAAAGAAGAAGCGGCTTATGTGTTAAATGATTTGGAAACTTTGTTTGATAAAGAACAAATTCTATTTTTTCCGTCTTCTTATAAGCGTCCTTACGAAATTGAGGAAGTAAATAATGCAAATGTTGTTATTAGAACAGAGGTTTTAAATGTATTATCGCATTCGAAACGCCCAAAAATTGTGGTGACATATGCGGAAGCCTTGTCTGAAAAAGTAGTGACAAAAAAAGCGCTTTCTACGAATACACTTAAAGTGAAGGTTGGAAATGATTTAGGAATTGATTTCTTAACGGAGGTTTTATCTTCTTATAATTTTCATCGTGTTGATTTTGTTTCTGAACCGGGAGAATTCTCGATTCGTGGTGGAATTATAGATGTTTTTTCGTTTTCGAATGAGCATCCTTATCGAATTTCGTTGTTTGGTGATGAGGTGGAAACCATCAGAACGTTTGATATCGAGAATCAATTGTCCATTGCAACGACAAAAGAAATTACGATTATTCCAAATCTTGAGAGTAAATCGATTAACGAAAAACGAGAAAGTTTCTTAGAATATATTTCGAAAGATAGTTTAGTTATCGCGAAAAATATTTCTGTTTTAGCGAAACAAATCACCAAGAATTTTGAACAAGCTGAAACTGCTTTTGCTGAATTAAAAGGAGAAATTAAACAAGCAGAACCGAATCAATTATTTTTGAATGAAAATGCTTTTCTTCAACAAATTTCATCTTTTGGTGTGATTGAGTGTTCGATGAAGTCTTATTTTGAAACAGTTGAAGAAATTGAATCACCATTCAAACCTCAACCAAGTTTTAACAAGCAATTCGAATTATTAATTGATGATTTGAATGAACACAAAACGGAAGGTTTCAAAAATGCACTGATTTGTTCAAGTGAAACACAAATCAAACGTTTCGAAGAAATCTTTGAAGATATTGGAAAAGAGGTTTCATATATTCCAGTTTTGGGTTCTATTTATCAAGGTTTCATTGATGAAGAAATCAAATTAACATGTTATACCGATCATCAGATTTTTGGACGTTATCATAAATTCAATCTTCGAAATTCATTTTCCAAAAAAGAAGCGATTACGCTAAAGGAAATCAATTCGTTGCAAGTTGGTGATTTTGTGACGCATATCGATTATGGAATCGGAAAATTTGCCGGTTTGGTACGGTTGAATAATAATGGCGTAACGCAAGAATCAATCAAATTGATTTATCAAAATAATGATATTTTGTACGTTAATATTCATTCGTTGCATAAAATTGCGAAGTTTAGAGGAAAAGATGGCGCTGAGCCAAAAATCTCGAAACTTGGTTCGCCAGCTTGGAAAAATTTAAAGAATAAAACCAAAGCGAAAGTAAAAGAAATTGCCTTCGATTTGATTAAATTATATGCGAAACGTCGTGCCAGAAAAGGTTTTGCGTATTCGCCTGATACGTATTTGCAAAA
Source organism: Empedobacter sp. UBA7611 (assembly GCF_002484365.1). Classification (NCBI taxonomy): domain Bacteria; kingdom Pseudomonadati; phylum Bacteroidota; class Flavobacteriia; order Flavobacteriales; family Weeksellaceae; genus Empedobacter; species Empedobacter sp. UBA7611. The sequence continues at coordinate 25,255 of NZ_DLJR01000077.1, read as the reverse complement.
TGAGTTGGAAGCTTCTTTTATTTATGAAGATACGCCCGATCAGTACAAAGCGACGCAAGATGTGAAAGCTGATATGGAATCTGAACGCCCGATGGATCGCCTGGTTTGTGGTGATGTAGGTTTCGGGAAAACGGAAGTCGCGATTCGTGCGGCGATGAAAGCTGCAGTAGATGGAAAGCAAGTTGCTGTTTTGGTTCCAACAACGATTTTGGCTTTTCAACATTTCAAAACATTTTCAGAGCGTTTACGAGATTTGCCTGTGAAAGTTGCTTATCTCAATCGATTTGTAACAGGAGCAAAGAAAAAGGCCGTTTTAGATGGTTTAAAATCTGGTCAAGTTGATATTGTGATTGGGACGCATCAATTGGTTAATCCAAAAATTGAGTACAAAGATTTAGGCTTATTAATTGTGGATGAAGAGCATAAATTTGGTGTTGGTGTAAAAGATAAATTGAAAACGCTTCGCGAAAATATTGATACATTAACGTTGACAGCGACGCCAATTCCGCGTACACTTCAATTCTCGTTGATGGCTGCGCGAGATTTGTCAGTAATCAAAACGCCTCCGCCAAATAGACAGCCTGTCGATACGCAATTGGTTGGTTTCAATGAAGAGATTTTTCGTGATGCGATTATGTACGAAATGCAACGTGGTGGACAAGTTTATATCATTCACAATCGTGTGCAATCGTTGAAAGATATTGCAGGAATGGTGCAACGATTAGTTCCTGATGCGCGTGTGGCGATTGGTCATGGACAGATGGATGGAAAAGAATTAGAGGCTGTATTGCTCGATTTTATTGATGGTCGATATGATGTTTTTGTATCAACAACGATTATCGAATCTGGTTTGGATGTTCCGAATGCGAATACGATTTTAATTAATGATGCGCAGAATTTCGGTTTGGCAGATTTGCATCAAATGCGTGGGCGTGTTGGTCGTAGTAACCGCAAAGCGTTCTGTTATTTGGTTGCGCCGCCACTTTCGGTTTTAACGGACGAAGCGCGTAAACGTTTGCAAGCAATTGAGCAGTTTTCTGATTTAGGATCAGGATTCAATATTGCGATGAAAGATTTAGAAATTCGTGGAGCTGGAAATCTTTTAGGTGCTGAACAAACAGGATTTATGATGGATATCGGTTTCGAAACGTATCAAAAAATCTTGAATGAAGCGATTGAAGAATTGAAAGAAACAGATTTCAAAGATTTGTTCGAAGATCAAAAATCGGAAGAAGTAAAATCGTATGTATCGGATGTGCAAATTGATTCGGATTTACAAATTATGTTCCCCGACGAATACATTGAAAGTTCGGAAGAACGTTTATTGTTGTACAAAGAATTAGCTGATGTCGAAACTGAAACAGATTTACAAACGTTTAAAAATAATTTGATTGACCGCTTTGGAAAATTACCAATTGAAGCCGAAAATTTATTGGAATCAATTCAACTGAAATGGATCAGTAAAAAATTAGGTTTCGAACGTTTGGTGATGAAAAATGGTGTTTTATTGGCTTATTTTATTAATAAACCACAAAGCGAATTTTATCAGTCAGATGAATTTAGATTAATTTTAAATTACGTTCAAAATAACCCTAAAAACATCAATTTTAAGGAAAAATCACCCAAAAAAGGAGAAGAGTATCCAACATTGTTAGTACGATTTGAACATATTAAAACTGTGCATGAAGCACTGCAAAATCTACAAAATTTATTAATTCATTAACTTTTTTAAGTTTTAATTAGTAATCTAATAAAATACATAGGGAGAATTGACCAAGTTGTTAGTTCTCCTTTTTTTATTCAATCATTAAACTTCCGATATAGATAAATAATATATAATTTATCATATAAAGAACTATAACTAGCTGAAAACTAATTTACATAAATAATATGATATTTTATTATTATTTTTATCGATAAAATATTAGTTGGAAAAATAGTAAAGTAGTTATGGAAACAGCATCAAGTTATATTCCTATTCTCATTCTTTTTGTGATTGCTTTTGCGTTTGTAGCGGGTACTATCGTTGCGACACATTTTCTTGGGCCATCGAGAAAGACAGACGAAAAATTAGAGAATTTCGAGTCTGGGATTGAGAAAGTTGGAAATGCAAGACAGCCATTTGCAATTAAATACTTCTTAGTAGCCATTTTATTCGTGTTATTCGACGTAGAGGTAATCTTCTTTTACCCATATGCAGCGAATTTTAAAGAGTTAGGTTGGGAAGGTTTTGCAGCAGTTGTAACATTCGTTGGATTATTCTTTGTGATGTACTTGTATGTACGCAAAAAAGGAGCTCTTAATTGGGAAAAATAGAGCGATTAAAATTCTAAAATAATAGTATAATGATTCATAATAAAAGACCAGTAACACACAATACCAATGTGAAGATTGTAGAGTCTCCAGGAGGTTTTGAAGGTGAAGGTTTTATGGCGATGCAACTATCAAAAGTAGTTGGATTAGCGCGTAAAAACTCTATTTGGCCTTTACCATTTGCGACAAGTTGTTGCGGAATCGAGTTTATGGCGACTATGGGTTCGACATACGATTTGGCACGTTTTGGATCTGAGCGTTTGGCTTTTACGCCTCGTCAGTGCGATTTGTTGATGGTAATGGGTACAATTTCTAAAAAAATGGCGCCAGTTCTGAAGCAAGTTTACATCCAAATGGCAGAACCTCGTTGGGTGATTGCTGTTGGTGCTTGTGCAAGTTCGGGAGGAATTTTTGATACATATTCGGTCTTACAAGGAATTGATGAAGTAATTCCAGTAGACGTATATGTGCCAGGTTGTCCGCCTCGTCCAGAAGCAATTATCGATGGTGTAATGCGTATTCAGGAGTTGGTAGAGAGCGAAAGTGTTCGTCGCAGAAGTAGCGAAGAATATCAACAACTTTTAGCAAGTTATGGAATTAAATAAGTTGAAATAATGGACAATTCATTTATAAAAGACCGTTTGGTTCAGAAGTTTCAAGAAAATATATACGGATACGAAGAGCATTTCGGTGTATTGACTTTATACGCTAACAAAGATTTCAATCTAAAGATTTTACAATATTTATATGATGATGAGCAATTATCTTTCAAATTTTTGAAGGATTTAACTGCTATTCATTATCCTAATAATGTTGGAGAAGAATTGGTTGTAACCTATTTAGTTTATAATCTATATGAAGGAGTTGAGGTTCGATTAAAATTTGCTTTACCAATCGAAAAACCTTCGATTTTTACCGCAACTAAATTATTCGAAACAGCTAACTGGTTAGAGCGCGAGGCGTATGATTTCTATGGAGTTGATTTTGTAGGACATCCAAATTTAATTCGTGTCATGAATGTTCCAGAAATGGATTATCATCCGTTACGCAAAGAGTTCCCATTAGAGGATCAAACACGTAAAGACAAAGACGACGATATGTTTGGTCGTGGTGGAGATTTTAATTACGGAGGTTTTAATGTAAAAGCAAATTAACCATGGGAAAAGAGAAAACTAAAAAATTAAAGCATCTTGATCTTCCAGATGGTTCGTTAGAAAAAAGCACAATTACCTTAAACTTAGGACCTACGCATCCTGCAACACATGGGGTATTTCAAAATATTTTAGAGATTGATGGTGAAATCATCAAATCTGCGGTTCCTACAGTTGGGTATATTCACCGTGCTTTTGAGAAAATTGCTGAACGCAAACCTTTGTACCAAATTACACCTTTAACAGACCGATTGAACTATTGTTCGGCGCCGTTAAATAACTTAGGTTGGCACATGACAGTTGAGAAATTCGTTGGAATTGAAGTTCCAAAACGTGTTTCTTATTTGCGTGTTATCATTATGGAATTGGCTCGTATGGCAGATCATATTGTATGTAACTCGATTATGGGTGTTGATACAGGAGCATTTACAGGATTCCTTTATATGATGAAATACCGCGAGTTGATTTATGAGATTTACGAAGAAATTTGTGGTTCTCGTTTAACAACAAATATTGGTCGTATCGGTGGTTTCGAACGTGATTTTTCTGAAGTTGCTTGGACAAAAATCCATCGTTTCGTGAGAGAGTTTCCAGATGTCTTAACAGAGTTTGAAAACTTATTTTTACGTAACCGTATTTTTATGGATCGTACGCAAGGAGTAGGAGGAATTTCGGCTGAACGTGCATTAAATTATGGTTTCACAGGACCAAATTTACGTGCGGCTGGTGTAGATTATGATGTTCGTGTAGCGAAACCATATTCTCGTTACGAAGAATTCGAATTCGATATTCCAGTTGGTACAACGGGAGATTGTTACGATAGATTCTTAGTTCGTGGTCAAGAAATGTGGCAAAGTTTAAGTATCATTAAACAAGCAATTGCAAAAATTGATGCATTAGAAGGAGAAGAAGCAACGCAATATCATGCTGATGCTCCAGACTTTTATTTACCACTAAAGAAAGATGTTTACACAAAAATGGAAGCGTTAATCTATCACTTCAAAATTATTATGGGAGAGGTAGATATGCCAAAAGGAGAAATTTATAATTCAATCGAAGCTGCAAATGGTGAGTTGGGTTATTATTTCGTTTCTGATGGTGGACGTTCGCCATACCGTTTACATTTCCGTAGACCTTGTTTCATTTATTATCAAGCTTATCCAGAATTGATTGAAGGATCAATGATTTCAGATGCCATTATCACAATGAGTAGTTTGAATTTGATTGCTGGAGAATTAGATGCTTAATAAAAATTATTAAAAATGGCAATTCAATTTTCAGAAGAAACACAACAAAAAGTAGATAAAATCATTGCACGTTATCCATCGGATAAAAAACAAAGTGCATTGATTCCTTTACTTCATGTCGCACAAGCTGAGTTTGGTGGTTGGTTAGACACTCCTCATTTAGATTATGTTGCAGAAGTATTAGAAATTTTACCAGTAGAAGTTTACGAAGTAGCTTCATTTTATTCGATGTTTAACTTAAATCCTGTAGGGAAATTTGTGTTAGAAGTTTGTCAAACTGGACCTTGTATGTTAAGAGGTTCAGACAAAATTATTGAACACATCAAAACAAAATTAAATATTGAAGCTGGTGGAACTTCGGCAGATGGTTTATTTACATTAAAACCAGCCGAATGTTTAGGAGCATGTGGTTACGCGCCAATGCTACAGTTAGGAAAAACGTATCGTGAGAATTTAACGATCGAGAAAGTAGACGAATTAATCGAGGAATTGAAAAAATTAGCATAATGGGACAAAAATTACTGTTAAAAAATATTGATGTTCCAGGAATTCGTCAGTATCAAGCTTACCGCGAAAACGGTGGTTATGCAAATGCTGAAAAAGCATTTAAAATGACAACTGATGAAATCTTAGAAGAAGTAAAAACTTCTGGTTTAAGAGGTCGTGGTGGTGCAGGTTTCCCAACTGGAATGAAATGGAGCTTTTTGGCAAAGCCAGAAGGTGTTCCAAGACACTTAGTGGTAAATGCAGACGAATCTGAACCAGGAACGTTCAAAGACCGTTTCTTGATGGAATATATTCCTCATTTATTAATTGAAGGAGTTCTGATTTCATCATTCTGTTTAGGTTCTAATACATCATTTATTTATATCCGTGGAGAATATGCGTGGGTTGCAGAAATTTTAGAAGAAGCAATCGACGAAGCAAAAGCTGCTGGTTGGTTAGGTAAAAACATTCAAGGAACAGGTTTCGATTGCGAAATTTATGTTCAACGTGGAGGTGGAGCTTATATCTGTGGAGAGGAAACGGCATTGTTAGAATCGTTAGAGGGTAAACGTGGAAATCCACGTCTAAAACCACCTTTCCCAGCTGTTAAAGGTTTATGGGGAAGACCAACGGTTGTAAACAATGTAGAAACAATTGCAGCTATTGTTCCAATTATTGAGATTGGAGGAGAAGCATATTCTAAAATTGGAGTTGGACGTTCAACAGGAACAAAATTAATTTCAGCTTGTGGTAATATTAATAAACCAGGCGTTTATGAAATTGATATGACAATTACGGTTGAAGAATTTATTTATTCAGACGAATATTGTGGAGGTATTCCAAATGGAAAACGCCTTAAAGCATGTATTCCTGGAGGAAGTTCTGTGCCAATTGTTCCAGCAAACTTATTGTTAAAAACTGCAGAAGGTAAACCTCGTTACATGAATTACGAAAGTTTATCAGAAGGAGGTTTCCAAACAGGAACAATGATGGGTTCCGGAGGATTTATTGTTTTAGATGAAGATCAAGATGTTGTTTACCACACGTATACATTAGCTCGTTTCTATCGTCACGAATCGTGTGGACAATGTTCACCTTGTCGTGAAGGAACAGGTTGGATGGAAAAAATCTTGAAACGAATCGATGAAGGAAAAGGAAAAATGTCTGACATCGAATTGTTATGGGATGTTCAACGTAAAATCGAAGGAAATACAATTTGTCCATTAGGAGATGCAGCGGCTTGGCCAGTAGCAGCGGCAATTCGTCACTTCCGTGATGAGTTTGAATGGCATATTAATAATCCGGAAGAATGTTTGATGCGTAATTTTGGTTTAGCACATTATGCTGATCCAATCGAAATTAAAGAAACCGCAAATTAATACGAAGATGGCAGAAGAAACACCATTATTTAAAGTTACCATCGATAACGAAACGATTGAAGTACCTGCGGGAACAACGATCCTTCAAGCCGCTCGTATGGTTGGTAAAGAAGTAGCACCTCCAGCGATGTGTTACTACGGTAAATTAGAAAATACAGGAGGAAACTGTAGAACATGTTTGGTAGAAGTATCAAAAGGAAGTGAAGCAGATCCTCGTCCAATGCCAAAATTGGTTCCGTCTTGTCGTACAACAGTTATGGACGGAATGGTTGTAGGCAATAAAACGTCTGAGCGTACAGTTGAGGCACGTAAAGGTATTGTTGAATTATTATTAATCAACCATCCTTTAGATTGTCCAGTATGTGATCAAGCAGGAGAATGTAAATTACAAGATTTAAGTTACGAGCACGGAGCAGAAGCAACACGTTACGAATTTGATCGTCGTACATTCCCAAAAGAAGATTTAGGTCCAAATATTCAGTTGAACATGAACCGATGCATTTTATGTTATCGTTGTGTAAAAACTGCGGATCAAATCACAGGTTGTCGTGAGCATGGTGTAATGAATCGTGGAGATCACGCAGAAATTTCAACTCATATCAACAAAAGTTTAGATAACGAATTCATCGGAAATATTATTGATGTTTGTCCAGTTGGAGCTCTAACAGATAAAACGTTCCGTTTCAAAAATCGTGTTTGGTTCTTGAAACCAGTTGATGCACATCGCGATTGTCCGACTTGTTCTGGTAAAGCACAAGTGTGGTTCCGTGGAAACGAAGTTTTCCGTGTAACAGCTCGCAAAGATGAATTTAACGAAGTAAAAGATTGGATTTGTAACACATGTCGTTTCGATAAAAAAGATATCAACGATTGGACGTTAGAAAAACCATCAGAAATTTCTAAAGATTCTGTTGTTCGTCAAGGTCATTACTTTGAGAATAAAGTGGAGCCAAAAGAAACACTTCCGAAAGTAATCAAACGCGATCCAAAGATTTTATTAGATATTCACTCGGTTTCAGAAGTAAATGAACCAAATCGTGATTTATCTAAAATTGATGGACCAGCAACAAGTAAAGATTTTAAAGATTAATCATTCGTAAATAAAATTAACAAAATGACAGAAGAATTTATTGCTGATGCATTAGAAAAGTTAGCTTTAGTAGGCGTAATGATTGGTTTTGCATTAGTTGTTGCCATGTACTCTACTTGGGCTGAGCGTAAAGTTGCAGCATTCTTACAAGATCGTATCGGACCAAACCGTGCAGGTATTTTTGGTTTATTACAACCGCTTGCCGATGGTTTAAAATTATTCTCGAAAGAGGAAATTACACCAAAAGATTCGAATAAATTTTTATTCATCTTAGGTCCATCTTTGGCAATGATTGTAGCTTGTATGACAGGTGCAGTTATTCCATGGTCGACAGCTTTCGAGATTGGAGATCGTGTAGTTGTTCCTCAAATTGCAGATGTTAACATCGGATTTTTATACATTTTAGGTGTATTAAGTTTAGGTGTTTATGGAATTATGATTGGTGCTTGGGCATCGAACAACAAATACTCTTTAATGGGAGGTTTGCGTGCAGCTTCGCAGATTATTTCGTACGAATTACCGATGGGAATAGTGTTAATCACAATTTTGATGATGACAGGTTCTTTAAAATTGAGTGATATTGTACATTATCAACAAGAGCATGCGTGGTTTATCTTATTACAACCATTAGGATTTATTATTTTCTTGGTTTGTTCGTTCGCAGAAACTAACCGTACTCCGTTCGATTTACCAGAAGCAGAAAATGAGTTAATTGGAGGTTATCACTCAGAATATTCTTCGATGAAGATGGGATTCTTCTTATTCGCAGAATACATCAACATGTTTATCAGTTCTGTAGTAATTTCTACCTTATATTTTGGTGGATACGATATCCCATTTGTAGACGATGCAACATTAGTAAACTCTATCGGAGTGAATGGAACGGCAATTCTTAATTTCCTTTCATTATTCGGTAAAGCTTGTTTCTTCATCTTCTTCTATATGTGGGTGCGTTGGACGATTCCTCGTTTCAGATATGACCAATTAATGGATTTAGGTTGGAAAAAATTATTGCCTTTAGCATTAATCAATATGTTAATTACAGGCTTAGTGATTTTATTATTAAACAAGTAGAATCATCAAAATCATTAAAAGTATGAAACCAATTACAAATAGAGTAAAACAAGTAGAACGTAAACCCCTTACTTTTTGGGAAAGTATCTATTTGATTTCTATCGCAAAAGGGTTGATGATTACATTGAAGCACTTCTTTTCGAAGAAAGCAACAATTAGTTATCCAGAAAAACAAAGACCGTTTAGTCCTGTATTTAGAGGATTACACGTTTTGAATAGAGACGAAGAAGATCGCGAAAATTGTACAGCTTGTGGACTTTGTGCTTTGGCTTGTCCAGCAGAAGCGATTACAATGGAAGCGGCAGAAAGACTTCCTGGCGAAGAAAATCTTTACCGCGAAGAAAAATATGCAGCGAAATATGAAATTAACATGTTACGTTGTATTTTCTGTGGATTCTGTGAAGAAGCTTGTCCAAAAGATGCTGTTTATTTATCGCAAACAGTTCCTCCAGCAAGTTTCAAACGTCAAAACTTTATCTATTCGAAAGAAGATTTATTAATCCCGAAAAAAGCTACAAATTAATGGAATTACCTATCATTTTATTCTATGTTTTGTCGAGCTTAACGGTGTTAAGTGCGCTACTAATGGTGTTCAGTAAAAATCCTGTACATTCCATTTTATATTTAATCGTAACATTCTTCTGCATCAGCGGACATTATGTATTGCTAAACGCACAGTTTTTGGCAATTGTAAATGTCATTGTCTATGCCGGAGCAATTATGGTATTGTTCTTATTCGTGGTGATGTTGATGAACTTGAATAGTGAAAAGAAATCATTTGGTCGACCAGCAAAAATATTAGCAGCGAGTTTAATCTCTTTGTTATTTGTTGCCTTGACAATTGGTATTTTCTCACAAAATCAAGCTTCTGCAAACACAGCTGTAGAAATGGGAACAGGTGATTTAGGATTGATTCACAACTTAGGATCATTGTTGTATTCAGAATATGTTTTACCATTCGAGTTGAGCAGTATTTTGTTTATTTCTGCAATGATTGGAGCGGTGATGTTATCGAAAAAGGACGAAGAATTATTGGATTAAATATAAAAAGTAAAAGATGTTACCAATCAGTTATTATATTACTTTATCATTAATCCTATTCGGAATAGGAATGGCAGGTGTTATGCTACGTCGTAACGCAATTGTCATTTTTATGTGTATAGAATTGATGTTAAATTCTGTGAATTTGTTGTTAGTAGCGTTCTCAAAAATGCACTATCATGCAAATCCAGCATTAGAAAAAGGAACAGATGCACAACTTTTAGTATTCTTTATTATGGTTGTAGCCGCGGCTGAGGTTGCTGTAGGATTATCAGTGATAATTTTATTGTTCCGCAAAGTATACTCGGTAGATATTAATGTGTTAAATCGTTTAAAAGGTTAAGAATGGAGCAGTATATATGGTTAATTCCTTTGATTCCATTCATAGGATTTTTGATTAACGGTTTAGGACGAAATGTACTTTCAAAAAGCTTAGTTACTTTCATCGGAAGTGGAGCAGTTTTAGCAAGTTTCATTTTATCAATCATGGTTTTTATGTCAGTTCCATCAGGAGCAGATGCACAACCATTAATTTTTAAGGCATTTGATATTATCAATATTCCAACTTTACAAGTTCCGTTTGCATTTCAAATTGATGCATTAACGAGTTTGTTCTTGTTAATTATTACAGGAGTTGGATTTTTAATTCACGTGTACAGCTCGGCTTACATGAGCGAAGACAAAGGATTTGCAAAATTCTTTTCTTACCTAAATTTATTCATCTTCTTCATGTTGATTCTTGTGATGGGAAACAATTTCGTAATGATGTTTATTGGATGGGAAGGAGTTGGACTTTGTTCATTCTTATTAATTGGTTTTTGGTTTACAAATCCAGAATATATCAAAGCAGCAAAGAAAGCTTTCATCATGAACCGTATTGGAGATGTTGGATTCTTATTGGCAATGTTTTGGATTTTCAAAGAATTTGGAACGTTAGAATATGTAAAAGTATTCAGCCAATTAGCAATTGATCCATCTGCATTTACAGGTTTTGTATTAACAGGAATCACATTATTGTTATTCTTAGCAGCAACAGGTAAATCGGCTCAATTACCATTATTTACTTGGTTACCAGACGCGATGGCAGGACCAACGCCAGTTTCAGCACTTATTCACGCTGCAACAATGGTAACGGCAGGTATCTTTATGATTACACGTTGCAACGAATTATTTTCGGCAGCGCCAATCACATTACAAGTTATTCAGTACGTAGGAATTGCAACAGCTTTTGTTACTGCAACGATTGCAATGCGTCAAAACGATATCAAAAAAGTATTGGCTTATTCTACAGTTTCTCAATTAGGATTAATGTTCGCAGCAATTGGATCTGGAGCGTATATCGCAGCAGTTTTCCACGTAATGACGCATGCATTTTTCAAAGCATTATTATTCTTAGGGGCAGGTTCTGTAATTCACGGAATGCACCACGAGCAAGATATGCGCAAAATGGGAGGTTTGAGCAAATACATGAAAATTACACATATCACTTTCTTGATTGGATGTTTGGCAATCGCTGGTATTCCAGGTTTATCAGGTTTCTTCTCGAAAGACGAAATGTTATTAGGAATGTTTGTTTCTAATCCAGTTGTTTACGGAATCGGATTTATCGTTTCTGTGATGACAGCATTCTATATGTTCCGTTTATATGCAATGACTTTCTTAGGAGATTTAAGAGATAAAGAAGCTCATCCGCATGAAAGTCCAGCTGCAATGACAATTCCATTAATCATCTTAGCAGTTCTTTCTGTTTTTGCAGGTTATATCGGAATTCCAGCGTTGTTTATGCAAGACGGACATAAACTTCAAACTTTCTTAAGTGGAGTTGTATCAATCGGAGAAGCTCATCATGTTTCTCATGCAACAGAATGGATGATGATGGGAGCTTTATTACTTTGTGTACTTGGTGCAATTTATTATGCAATCAAGAAATACACAAACCATGTAGATGGTGAAGCAACAGGAATTGCAAAATTCTTTGAAGACAAATGGTACATCGACGAGTTATATGACAATGCAATTGTAAAACCATTGTTCGAGTTGGGTGATGTCTTGAAAAAATATGTAGAAAAAGCAGGAATTGCAGCTTTTGTTTTAGGAGTTGGAACTGTTTCTGGTCGCGCATCAAAAAATGTACGTCAGCTACAAAACGGAAATGTAGGATTCTATATTATGCTAATGGTTGTAGGAATCGTGGCAGGTATCGCAATCTTTTTTATGGGGTATTTAATTTCAAAATAGGTTAGTAATGCTTTTATCTTTATTTATCATTTTACCATTAATAGTAGGAGTTTTTATGCTATTAATGCAAGGTCAAAAACCACAAAGATGGTTAGGAGCATTCGTTGGTGGAGCGTTGTTGGCGTTGTACTTGTTTATCACTTGCAAAGGTGGAAACAACGAGTTAACGTTTCAAACACAATGGTTCAATTTCAACAGCGTTAAAACTTATTTCGCGTTAAATGCTCAAGGTTTGGGAGGATTAATGATTCTATTAACTAACCTTACTTACTTAGCTCTTTTTGTTTATTTATCAACAACAAAACAAAAATATAGCAATACATTCTATGGATTATTGTTAATCACTTTAGCAGGATTAAACGGAGTTTTCTTAGCAGAAGATTTAATTTTATTCTATTTCTTCTGGGAAGTTGTCTTAATTCCGGTTTATTTCTTAATCGGATTATTTGGAATTGGAAAAGACAAAATTCGCGCAAATATGACATTCTTCTTATATACGATTTTAGGATCGATGTTTATGTTAGGAGGAATTATTTACATCGGATTTTTCTTACAACCAGCATCATTTTTATTAACAGATGTTGTACAAGTTACAGGACCGCATTATTCAACAAACACAGCGTTGGCATTGTTATTCTTAATCGCTTTTGTGATTAAAATTCCAATCTTTCCATTTCATACATGGCAACCAACAATCTATAAAACATCACCAACTCCATTAACAGTTGTACTTTCAGCTTTGATGGCGAAAATGGGATTATTTGCAGTGGTTACTTGGTATTTGGGAATGTTTCCAACGATTTCAGAATTGTTCAAATACATTACTTATTTAGCAATTTTCGGATTAGTTTATGCCTCGTTAATAGCTTTGAGTGCAAAAAATGTGAAGAAAATTATTGCATATAGCTCGATTGCTCACTTAGCTTTAATTTTTGTGTCATTATTTTCTGAATTAGCAAATGGTGTAGCAGGAGCTTATTTCCAAATGTTTTCACATGGTTTAGTTGTTTTAGGATTATGGTTATGTGTAGATATTATGGAAAGAAAATATGATTTGACAGACATCAAATCGATTGGTGGTTTAGCAAAAGTTGATCCAACATTATCTATCTTATTCATGATATTCGGTTTAGCAAACGTAGCATTACCATTGACAAGCTCATTCATCGGAGAGTTTATGATGCTTTCTGCATTATTTACACACAATCCAGTTTTATGTGTAGTAGCTTGTTTAGGTGTTATTTTATCTGCCGTTTATACGTTGAGATTATCAAGCGCATTATTGTTTGGAGAAGTGAAAAACATCAAACAAAAAGATGCTCAAAAAGGAGGTTTTGGACCAATTGCAGTTATTTCTGTAATCGCAATCATCGTGATTATTTTAGGAGTTTATCCAACACCAATTTTTAATTTATTAGCACATTAATCATTTTTGAATAAATAGATATGAATACGATTATTTTATCAGCACTTTCAGGTATTATTTTGATGTTTAGTGGATTCTACATCAAAAATAATCGTGCCTTAAATATACTTTCTGTTGTTCTGTTTTTCGGAATGATTGTAGGAGGAATTTTCGACTTGAAAGGTTGCTCAATGTTCGCAGGAAAATTCGATAATATGATTGGACAATCGCTTTACGGCGTTTCGTTCTTTATCGCATTGGCAGGATTGGCAATTTTTTACTTATTGTTGAACAAAGATTCGTTTGGAAAAGTAGGAAAACATGTGGCAGAATATTATGCCTTAATTTTCTTCTCTTTTACAGGAATCGCAGTTTTAGCACAATTCCACAACTTAGTAATTATGTTCTTAGGAATCGAATTAATGTCAATTCCAATGTACATTATTGCAGGAACAAACAAAGAAAGTCTTAGAAGTACAGAAGCTTCTGTAAAATATTTCTTGATGGGAGCTTTCTCAACAGGAATTTTGATGTTAGGTGTAACATTTTTGTACGGCGCAACAGGAACTTTTATGGTTGATCAATTGGTAAACTATAACAAAGATTTCGAAACAATTTATTACGCAGGATGGTGTTTGATCATTTTTGCATTTTGTTTCAAAGTTTCTGCAGCTCCTTTCCACGCATGGACACCAGACGTTTACGACGGAACACCAACTGTGTTTACATCGTTTATGTCGACAATCATCAAAGGAGGATCATTTTTAGGATTTATTTTAGTCTTAAAATCATTCCCAACAAATGTAGAATATGCCGAATATTACCGTTTATTATTTGCGTCAATCATCATTTTGACGTTATTTATCGGAAACTTCGGAGCAGTTTCTCAAAAATCTGTCAAACGTTTGATGGCTTATTCATCAATCGCGCAAGCAGGTTTCATGTTATTTGTTTTGTTTAACATCAATTCATCATCTAAAGAGGCTTTGATGTTCTATACGATTGCTTATTCGGTTGCGAATTTCATTATTTTCTATACGATTGATCAATTCAAAAATCCAAAATTTGAAAGTTTTATTGGTTTAGGAAAAGCAAATCCAGTTTTAGCTGCAGCGATGACAATTTCGTTAATTTCATTAGCAGGTATTCCATTAACAGGAGGTTTCTTCGCTAAATTTATGGCATTAAGTATTGGAGGAACAAACGATAAAAACCTATTTTTGATTGTAATTGCATTGGTTATGGCAGTTTTGAGTATGTATTATTACTTCAAAATCATCAACTACATGTATTTCAAAAAAGGGAAAAACAAATTGAAAACACAAGACGGATTAACGAATTTCCTTTTAATTGTTGGAATGGTTATCTTAATTGTGATGGGAATTTTTCCAGGAATATTATCTTCATTTTTGCAAACGCCAATGTGGTAATTGTAGAATGATTATTATATAGTTTTTTATTATTTATTATTTAAAAGCTCGTGTCAAGTACTTGACACGAGCTTTTTTTTGGTTATATTTTCGTCAAAAAAAGATACAACACACTCTATATAGGAATAAATATTTCACCTCTCAAGAGATGTTAGGGAAATGTAAAGCCAATCCACTAAATTATATCCAAATTTTAAAAAGGCTTTTGATTTGCAGACGAGTGTAAAAAAGTTGAAAATCATGGTTAGAATGTTTTACTGTTTGCGTAGCAAATGATTTAAAACATTCAATGACTAAAACTATTTTGACCGTCGAAAATCACAGCCTTGATGTTTTGTAACTTTTGCATCAAGGTAAAAGTTAAATAAAATCAATCTACAACCATATCTTTTTTGTTTACTTTTTTTTGACAAAAACAAGTAACAGAAAATCCCCTCTCAAGAGGAATTAGAGGAATATAAATACCAACTTATAAAAACAAAAATGAAAAATAATTAAAAAAAACTCAATAAAATCATCACCCCCCAACCTTCACCTTAATCTCAATCTTTTTTGTATTTTTGAAGTTAAAGTTTAATGATTAGTTAGAAATGAGAAAATTTACTTTACTAATTTGCCTTTGTTTGGTACAATTTGCTTTTGCGCAACGCAAAGGATATTGGCAACAAAAGGTAGATTATAAGATTGATGTTGATATGAAAGAAAAAGCATATCAATACGATGGAAAAATGCAATTGAAATACACGAACAATTCGGGACAAAGCCTGAATAAAGTTTATTTTCATTTGTATTTTAATGCTTTTCAACCAGGAAGTATGATGGATAATCGTTTGCAAAACATTCCAGATCCTGATAAAAGAATGGCAACGAATGTTGGAACAAAAGAAAATCCTAAATATGTTAGCCGTATTTCTGAATTAAAACCAGATCAAATTGGTTACCAAAAAGTGACTTCTCTTAAGCAAGACGGTAAAGCCGTTTCGTATAAAGTTGATGGAACAATCTTAGAAGTTACGTTAGCAAAACCAATTGCAGAAGGACAAACTTCTACTTTCGATATGGTTTGGAATGCACAAGTTCCCGAACAAATTCGTCGTTCTGGACGTAATTCGAAAGATGGTGTAGAATTTTCTATGGCGCAATGGTATCCTAAAATGGCAGAATTCGATCCAGAAGGTTGGCATTTAGATGAATATGTTGGTCGCGAATTTTTTGCTCCTTTTGGTAATTTTGATGTCACAATTAACATCGATAAAGATTATGTTGTGGGAGCATCAGGAGAATTACAAAATCCAAATAGTGTAAAAGGTTATGTAAAAAATCCAACAATCAAAACAAAGAATGGAAAAGTAGCTTGGAATTTCAAAGCTGAAAATATTCACGATTTTGTTTGGGCTGCGGATAAAGAATTTATTGTAGAACATGCAAAATCAAAGCATGGTGTTGAAGTATATTTAGTTTACCAAGACAATGATAAATCTTCTGCATGGAAACAAGCAATGCCTTACGCATTAGGTTTCTTCGATTATAATTCTGAACACTTTGGCGAATATCCTTGGAAAACATATTCAATTATTCAAGGTGGTGACGGTGGTATGGAATATGGTACTGCAACTTTAATTGCTGGAGGAAGTAATTTAAATAGCTTAATCGGAACTATTTTCCACGAAGCAGCTCACTCTTGGTACCAACAATTATTTGGTATCAATGAAACATACAACGAGTGGTTCGACGAAGGTTTTACATCATATGTAGAGCAAATGGCGCACCTTAATGTTGTAGATAAATTAAAAGTAATGCCTTCAAATCCAAATCCAGATGCCTACAAAGGATATATTAATTTAGCACTTTCTGGTAAAGAAGAACCTGCAAGTTTATTAGCAGACTATTATAATACAAATTATGCATACTCTTTAGAAGCGTATTACAAAGGTCAAGTTTTAGCAATTCAATTGGGATATATTATTGGAAATGATAATTTAAACAAAACATTCCTAGAATTCTATAAACAATGGAAATTCAAACATCCATCAGGGAATGATTTCAAACGTGTAGCAGAAGAAGTTTCTGGAATTAATCTTAAATGGTATTTTAATTTATTCTTGAACACAACACGCAAAATTGATTACGCTGTAGAAGCTGTAAACGGAAACACAATCACAATTGCAAACAAATCAGATTTTGCAATGCCTATTGATTTATTGGTAGAATATACAGATGGTTCAAAAGAATTATTCTACATTCCTTTACGTGAAATGCGTGGAGAAAAACCAACAGAAAACTTAGTAGAATATCAAGGTGCAAAAAGAACTATTTTAGAAGATTGGTTCTGGACAAAACCTACCTATGATGTTAAAGTTTCGAAAGAAGTTAAACAAGTTACCATCGATCCAACAAAACGTTTGGCAGATGTAAACGATAAAAATAACGTATTTACAAAATAATGTTATTAGCAGTAAATATTGGAAATACTAATCTTCGTTTCGCGGTTTTCAAAAGTGAAACGGAGATTATTACATGGACAATCAATTCAAAACCTTATCGTACCGAATACGAATTTTTTGCAAAATTCTCGAACATGTACGAACCTTTCGGAATTGAGAAATATGATATTACAGATATTGTGATTGGTTCGGTTGTTCCACCACTTACAGCAAGTGTTAAGATTGCTTTACAAAAAATTCACAAGTTCAAACCAATGGTTGTGGATCGTAATACACCATCAGCAATCAAGCATAAGTCAAACCAAATTGGAACAGATTTATATGCGAATGCGGTAGCTGCACATTATCAAAATTATCAAGGTAAAAAAATTGTCATTGATTTTGGAACTGCGCTAACTTTCTTAGGCATCGACGAATCGGCAAGTGTTGGTGGAGTAGTAATTGCTCCTGGAATTATTACTGCCTTAAATTCGTTGGTGGGAGAAACAGCTCAATTACCAACAGTCGAACTGAAAGCACCTAAAACTGTTTTAGGATCAGATACAGAATCTTGCATGCAATCAGGAATGGTTTATGGTTTTTTGAGTATGGTTGAAGGAATGATTGATCGTATCAATGCCGAAGAAGGAGAACAATGTTATGTGATTTCGACAGGAGGAGTTGGCGGTGTTTACAAATCGTTGACAGATAAAATTGATATTGATGATCGTTTACACACAATAAAAGGTCTTAAAATATTATACGAATTGAATAAAGATTCGTTTCAGAAATAATTTATTTTTGATAAATATGATTAAAAAGCTCGCTAATTGCGAGCTTTTTTCGTTCTATATCAAATCATTTCAAAAAAAATGTTTAATTTTCTGTAACCTTTTTACAAACCTTGAGTCTATTAAGTAAGAAAGCAATTAACACACGTGAAATTATTTGTACTAAATCGAAAAAGTAAAGAAGAAATTTTAGTCGAACGACTAAAAAAGAACGATGCTTTGGCGCAAAAAGAACTCTACGAACAAAACTCCAAAAAGATGCTGAGCGTTTGTAGAAGTTACATCGAAGACATGCATTATGCAGAAGATTGTATGATTAACGGTTTTTGTAAAGTCTTTAATCATATCGAGAAATTTCAAAATAAAGGAAGTTTCGAAGGTTGGATGCGTCGAATTATGGTCAACGAATGTTTAACTTTTTTACGTGCAAATAAAACATTGATTTATGTTGATGATGTAAGAGTTTCTAATTATGATGAAGCGGATGAAGAAGTAGAGGAAGCGTGGTTAAATTTTAATGTGCAAGACGTGTTAGATCAACTTTCAGAACCTTATCGATTGGTGTTTAATCTTCATATTCTCGAAGATTATTCGCATCAAGAAATTGCAGAAATGCTGAATATTTCGGTATCGACCAGCAAAACGCAATTGTTTCGAGCAAAGGCAAAACTGAAAGAAATTGTTCTAAGTAAAAAGAAAATGACAAATGAAAAACAACGATAAAATATCAAACTATATAAAAGACGATTTAGAAAATCGTGAATTGAATCCTTCTCATGATGCGTGGGACAGAATTCAAGCTCGTATGGATGTCGCTCCATCACCACAAAAATCAAACTATAAATGGTGGTTGTCTGCTGCGGTTGTGGCGTTGTTTACAGTTACTACGTCGGTTTATTTATTCTCGAATCAATCTAAAAATGATCAACCAAAAGAATTTGTAAATCATCAAGAAAAAAGTAATTCTGAAAAAGTTCAATTAGATTCGAATACAATTCACTCTTCAGAATCTATTTTAGCGAATAATGAAAAGATTGATTCTTCTAAAGAAATTGAAGCCCAACCACAAGAAGAGAAGAAACCGATTCAACATGGTAAAGTTCAGGTTGCAATAAATGAAGAATCTCAACAAGTTGAAATGGCTTTTCCAACGAAGAAAGAAGCTATTGCAGAGAAGAAAGAAGAGTTAAAATCAGAAGCTCAACCAAAGAAAAATATTGCAGCTAACACAACATTAGATTCTGTAAAAGTGAACAAAAAGAAGAAGAATTTTGTAGATCCAAATATGTTGTTGTATTCGATCGAAAATAAAGAAAATCTAAAGGAGTCAAACCAATCGCGCGTGGTTTCTATCGGCTTCAAATAAAACATTAATATCCCTAAATTAGCAAGATTATGATAAAAAAACTTATCGTAGCAGGATTATTATGCTTATCAGCTACATCACTATATGCTCAAAAATTTACATTTGATTTGAATGATAAAAATGAAGAAAAAATCAGTCCAATTGTAAAAGATCGCATCAGCGAATTTACGTTAGTGATTCGTCAAATTGTTCAGGAAGAAAAATCTGCAATGGAAAAGAAAATTGCGGCAGTTGACAAAGAATTAGCAGAAGGAAAACTGAATGCTTCTGAGGCTACAGCGAAGAAAGAAGCGATTGCGAGCGTGTATTCGGGAACGATAAATGATCGTATTCAGGAGGTAAATTTCAATTTAGATGATATCATCAAACAACAAGTTGCATTTTCGATTATGAACGGCGAAGATCCAATTACGCCAAAAACGAAACAAGATGTGACGAAACGTTACCGAATTGCGAATCAAATTAATGGTTATGCTTCTTTTGGATACATGGCGTTTACAGGAAAAAAAGATGAGGAATTGAACAAACACGAGAAGTTTTCGAGCAACATTACAGTAGGTTTAATGTACGAAAGACAATTATCGTTAACAAGTCCTGTTAACTTTTTGGCAGGAGGATTATTTTCGTGGAGAACGTATCGCATCGACGATGATATGCGCTTTAATCGTGATGAAAATGGAAATGTTGGCTTGGTAAAAAGTGATAAATCGTTAGATAAATCGAAATTGCGTTCGGCCTATTTTATGGTTCCGGTTGGATTTAAATACAACTTTTCGAAAGTCAAAAATATTACCGATGATTTTGCATATCGTCCGCAAGGAAAACACTATATCGCAGCGTATATGTATGGAGGAACGTTGTTATCATCGAATAATATTTACAAAGGAGATGGTGTTCGCAACAAAGAACGTGGAAATTATAACGTGAATAATTTTATCTACGGAGCTGAAATAACAATTGGTTTAGGATTGATTGATGTTTTTGTAAGAAAAGATTTGAACAATTATTTTAAAGATAACACATTTGATAATCGTAAAATGATTCAGTTTGGCATAAATCTTGGATTATAACAATTATCTCAATCATAGTTTTAGTATTGAAATTTTATAACATAACATTTTTTTTAATATAATGAACCTCAGATTTATCTGAGGTTTCTTATTTGTAGAAAAATTTTCTAAACCTGTTCAAAAAAATTGTAAATTAGTACAAATCCAATGAGAGATGGTAAAATCTAAACTTAGTTGGCAAACACTTCTTCTCGTCATCATTTTTCTATTATTAATGATGGTTAACTTCACGTTTGTCAAAGCTTTTTGGTTTGGAGGAAATTTTTGGATAGACGAACCTTTTTTACGCATTGGCGTTTTCATGATTTCTTTACTTGCATCGATGTCTATTTTATACGATTTAACGTTTAATTTGACCTTATTTACGTTAAAAGAAGAAACGTTCGAAATCAGAACAATTTTCAAAAGAGATGAAATTCCATATCGAGCAATTTATTATTTGTACGAAGAAGAAGATATTTTTCGCTTGAATCGCAATCAAATTCTAACTATTCAAACCAAAAAATCAAAGTTCAGATTACGCAGTTTTTTTGATTCAAATTATGATCAAGTAAAAACTAAACTAACCGAAAAAGCAGAACAATACGTTAATTTATTGGCTTAATGGGTATCGAAAAATCAACTATAAAAGCTGATGTTGCGATAAGATGGACAATATTAATTGTGTTGTCTATATTTTGTATTGTAAAAATTATTAGAGAAAGAAAAGAATTATCTCAAAGAACTTATTATTTAAGTACAGCTCCAAAAATAGATAAACAAGAAGATAACTCTCTTTATCAAATATATTATTACTGGAGGGATCCTGTATACAAATACGATTCAACATTTTTAAAAGTGAATTATAATAAAACAGATGCAGTTTATTATGCTGAATTAATTCAAAAACTGCAAAAAAATAATATTGAAAAATCTGGAGTAAAATTCAAACTAAATAATAAAAATACTTTTTCTGACATTACGAATATGTTTCAAATACTTGAGAATGTAAATCAAAGAATATTTATCTTCAATTTTGAAGATGATTATTTATATGTTCTAAAATCCAATTCAGATTCTGATAAAATCAAAATGATAGAAACCCAATTATAAATTAAAAAACGTCGCTCATAGAGCGACGTTTTAATTATTACTATTATTTTTTAAGTAAATCAAAATGTTTTGTATTAGGACTAAAATTGCAAGCGACGTAAAAAACATAAAGCCAACATAAATGGCAACTTGTTTGTCTTGACCAATTTTTATGAAGATAAAATAAGCCAAAAGCGTTCCCATGATTTGCATCAAAACGGCGCGCCAAGCAATTTTTTTTACAACAGTAGCATCTTTGGTTCTAAATCCAGCAATTCCTTGATAAATTGTCGGAAATATCAACATAATAAATGCGATTATTTTTAGAGGTGTTTCCATTTATACTTTTATTTCTTTCTGCATTTGTTCTACAACTTCGTAAGTCGCAGGACAAATTAGCGTGTTTTTTATGGTAAGATGATTAATTTGATAAAACTTTTTGCGATCTGTATGTGGATATTCACGGCAAGCTTTCGGGCGATCTTCGTAAACCAAACAATAATTTTCACTATCCAAAAACGGACAAGGAACTTGCTGCAAAACGTAGTCGTTATCTTCATCAATTCGTAAATATTTATCAATAAATTGACTTGGTTTGATACGAAAAACATGCGCTAAACGCTCAATATCTTTTTGTGTAAAAAGCGGACCAGTTGTTTTGCAACAATTCGCACAAGAAAGACAATCGATGCGACTGAAAACATCTTCATGAATTTCTTCCATTTTTTGATCCAAGTTTTTAGGTGGTTTTTTCTTCAACTTCTCCAAAAACTTTTTGTGTTCGCGTTGTTTTTCTTTTGCTTTCGCAAAATATTCTTCTAAGAAATGATCTCCCATTTTTCTATTTCTCCTTCTTTTACTTCGAAAATCTCAGCGCAATCAACCATTTTGAGGTTTTCAACTTGTTTGAATCGCTCAGGATCTCTTTGTTCTAACTTCTTTAATAAATGGTTGAATTCATATTGCATTTGACCTATTGTGACGTCAATTTTAATCTTTTTGAAATCAAAATCAATTTTATTTCGGTCAAAGTTATAGCCTCGTCTTGTGGCTTCGTCCCAAACTTCTGCTAAATATTGATTAATCGCTTCAAGCGGTTTTTCGACAGCTTTGAAGCGAATTAATTGCGGATGATTTTTATAACCTTTTGTATTGCCTTCCAAAACATTTTTTGCCAAAAGCGTTTCGCGCCATAGTGCTACAATTCCTTTTGCATCGAGATATTTCGGATGAACAGACCAAATTCGCATTTGTTAGATTATTTATCTTTTTTGATGTCTTCTACATTTTCTACACCACGTAATCTGCAAAACTCTTCGATGACATTGTGATGAGAAACCGTTTTATCTTTAAAATAATTGACAAAATATTTCTTTTCTTCTTCTGTTGCTTCCAATTGATTCAAGATATTCATCAAGTGCATTTTCATGTGACCTTTCTGAATTCCAGTTGTAACCAAAGAACGCAACGCACCAAAGTTTTGCGCTAATCCAGCAACAGCAACAAACCCCATCAATTCTTTAGCATTTGGTTTTCCAAGAATTCCCATCGCTAATTTTACTAAAGGATGCAAAGCTGTCAATCCACCAATTGTTCCAAGAGCAGTTGGTAAATCAATCCAAAAACGGAAAATTCCATCTTTTACTTCGCAATGTGTTAATGAAGAATATTGACCATCTTTTGCGGCATATGTATGCGCACAAGCCTCTACAGCACGGAAATCGTTACCTGTTGCAATCACAACCGCATCAATTCCGTTCATAATTCCTTTGTTATGCGTTGTTGCGCGATAAGGCTCTATTTCTGCAATTCGAACCGCACGAGAAAACTTCTCGACAAATTCTTCTGAGGTTACATTCCCTTCTGCTAATTGCTCAACAGGACAAGAAACTTCTGCACGAACAATACAATCTGGCGTATAATTCGATAAAATACACATCACGATTTGAACTGAATCTTTTTCATCATCTGTAAAAGTAGAATCAGCTTCGATTTCGTTTCGTAATGTTTTGGCAAATTGCTCTAAACATGAATTGATGAAGTTTGCACCCATCGAATCCATTGTTTCGAAAGAAGCTTTTATTTGATAATAGTTTTCTAAATCAGCTGTTTTATCAATTAATTCCAAAGCCAAAATACCACCACCGCGCGCACGCATGTTTTTTGTGATATCATTTGTCGTTTTGATTAATTGATTTTTAATCGTCGTTTCAAATGCATTTTGCAACTTTTCTTTGTCACCTTCGTACATAAAATGCACGTGACCTAATTTTGTTGTTGATAAAATAGTTGTTTTGAAACCTCCACGTGTTTGCCAAAACTTGGCAGCTTTAGAAGCAGCAGCAACAACAGAAGACTCTTCAACCGCCATTGGAATAGCGTATAATTCGTCGTTGATTAAAAAGTTTGGCGCTAAACCAAACGGCATATAGAAATTAGAAACTGTATTTTCTGAAAATTCGTCGTGCAGTTTTTGTAAATCTGCATCATCATTCCAATATTGTTTCAATACTTTGATGGCAGATTCATCACCATTCAAATATTCATTGACAACCCATTCAATTTTTCCTTCTTTCGATAATTTCGAAAAACCTTCTACTACTTGATGCTTCATATTGGATACTTTTTTATAAGACAAAATTACAAACGTTTTGAATGTTATAAGATACTTCTTCTGTTTTTTGATTAATTTTTAACGATTTAGTAGAGTAGAGGATTTGGTTAAACACAATAAATATAGAATTAGTTATTGTACTATAACTTTTTGAAGAAAATATCCACTTCAAAATTGATATTCTAAAATATAAAAAACACCTTTTACTTAACATAAAAGGTGTTATAGATATTTTTTGAATTATTATTAGGTTATTCTACGAAAGGTGAAAAAATAAGATTATTTTTAGTGAAAATATTAAAACAATAAGAAATTATAATATAGAATTAATAGCATTGGCAAGCAATGCTCTATAAATGATCTTTATTACAAAAGATTTTTTTTAAAAAAAAAATAACAGAAATAATAAAAATTATTACACATAAAATTTTTATATATAAATTTTCTCTAAAATTAAAATAAATTAACAATAGTAGAATTGTAGAAGATATAAATTTAGAAATATTATTCAACATAATTTTATCCCAAACATCCTAAAGCTAAAACACCGACAATAGCACCACCTGCTATACCACAGGCAACACACCCAGCACCACCAGCAGCACCTAAAATACCTACGGTTGTAGCGAAATCTCTATTTTGAAAACCATCTCCCATACATTGCCACCAACTTCTTCCATCTCTACTTTGAATTATATTATCCGATTTTTCTAATAGGTTGTAGTTTAATACATTACCATTAGAGTCTATATTTTGAACGTACTCTATATACTTCTTTTGGTCTTGATTTTCAACAATTGATAGAAATTGATTTTCATTTTTTAAGTTTTTAAAAGTAGTTACTTTAACTATTGTATTATTAGCATTTTTTAAAATAATCTCTACACCATTATTGTCATATTCGTTTTGATTATTTTTATTAGAAATATTCTTATTTAAAGAGATAGATTTCTCACTTAATAAAGAAACAGAACCGTTACTTATTTTATCTACAAAAGTTGATGTAGAGAATTCTTTATTTATTATTTCATTTTTTTTAAATGAGTCTGTAATCTTCCCTAAAAAC
>NZ_DLJR01000015.1:0-29892 GCF_002484365.1 Empedobacter sp. UBA7611 | reverse complement strand
TTAGTTTTCTGAACCCGCGAATTCCAATATTTATTTTTGGTGCTGATGAAAGTAGTTATATTGTAAAATCATTTAAAGATATAATCAATAAATCTGAATATTCAAAACTTAAAGCTAATTTGATGATTTTAAATCACCCAAGTTATAATTCTTTGTTTGCTGCGTTTGGAAAAGTGATAATTTCTAAATTTGAACAAGATCAAGAAATTCATATAAATTATAATGAACTGATAGAAAAGTCAAAGAAAAATTGGTAATAAACCTGATTTCAATTGTTTATTCTAAGTATGTTTTTTTATAAAAAAAATCGGTGAATTCGAAAGAATAATAAGGTCAAATAACAAGACGAATTCACCGACAAGCTTTGAAGCGTTCGATTGATTAGATCTCAACTTCTCGTTCAGAATTTGCGCAATTGCTATGAACGATATAATCGATTAGTTTTCCATTTTCAAAACATAACATCAAATCCTCTTCATAAATTGATGTATGTGTCAATTGATTAAATTGTAATAATTTTCCTTGAGGAATTTTAATAATTCCAGAATACCAGCTCGCAAAAACTTCTTCTCTTCTCGGAAACAAATAATTCAATTCAACTTCATCCAAACCATCCAAATATCCTCTGAAATTAATCAAAAACAATTCGTCATTTCTCAATTCCCATTTCCCATAATATCCTCTCCAGCATGTTGGCGAAGGTGGAGTAAAATAAGGTGGATGATTTAATTCTCTAAAATAATGATGTAATGGTTGTTCGGCTATAATATATTGTTGGTTGTCGATTAATAAAATTTCTCCTATTTGCGCGATCATTTTTTCTTATGGTTTATTCAAATGTAAAATAGCCATTCGAATAAATGAAAAATCAATAGTGCTAATTTATCAAAATAATAAAAATTGACCGACTAAAATAAATAGTTGAAAATTATTTTGTCTTTAAATGATAAATTCGTATTTATTATTTATTTAAGAGTTATTCTTTCACCTTGTTGAGGGAAAATATAATTGATGTTATATGGATTATCTTTTAACAATTCGTCTTTAATTTTTTGCTCATAATCATCTTTTGGCTTGATATGAGTAACGATAATTGTTAAACCTTTCAACCTACTTTTTCCAACTTCTTTCGCTAATTCGTTTAATTCTTCGTTCATTAATTTGGGGGTTAAATGACCAAATAATAATTTTTCGGGTTGAGAATTCGGAAAAGAAACTTCTAACATCATTGTTTTTAATTTTCCTGATTTAATTTTAGGTGAAATTGCTTTCCAAATAGTTGATAAGTTTTGAGTTTTTTCGATACGATCAGCTCCTGTATCACCAAAATATAAGACTGCATTTGAACCATTTTCGACTAATATTGCCGAACTTTTTAAAGGGTTTACATGACTCAATTCGTAAATAGTTCCTGTAAAATTAGTTCCTTCTATTGTGAAAGGTGTTCCTATTTCTGCATATTTGTAGTAATATTTATTCAAAATTGGCGATTCACCTTCATTGGCAAAATTTGCCCAAGCATCATTGGTAAAATATTTATTTTTTAAAACTGAAATTGTTTCAGAAATACCATAAATAGGCTTGTTAGAATCTTCTGGAGAATTAATAATCATGCCTGAAAGATGATCCAAATGTCCATGTGAAATAAAATATCCTTTGATATAGTTTTTCAGAATTTTATTGTTTTGTTCTTCAAAAGTACCTTTCTCTATTGCTTTATTGATTCCAGAAAGAATTGTTCCTGCATCCAATGCTAAATAGCTGTTTGTTGTTTCTTCACCAATCAAATAAGATGAAAGATTGCTTTCATTGCTACCTCCATAAACACCAAGTGGAACAATCTGAATATTTTGTGCTGATGCAATCATCGAAATTCCGAATCCAATACTTAATAGATATTTTTTCATAAAAAGAATTTTAACAAAAATACAACTGAAAAGTATTATTAAACTAAAATATCCCCATAGTTTCTAAAAACTTTAGTATTTTCACATTTCTTTAAAAATTAACGCATAAAAATTAGTTAGAATGAAATCGAAATTATCTACTAAAATATTGAAAAATTATGCGACTCAACTGATGATGAAAAAAGCAATGTATGCAGCTGCAATTGCTTTATTGGCAACGAATGTTGATGCGCAAAAGAAACCATTAGATTTGACTGTTTTTGATGAATGGCAATCAATTGGAATGAAAGAATTATCGAATAATGGTTCGTGGGTTGCTTATCAAGTCAATGCACAAGAAAGTGATAATACATTGAATTTTTTTGGTTTGAAAACGGATAAAAATCTAAGTTTTCATCGTGGTGAACAAAGTGTTTTTACAGCAGATTCTAAATTTGCCGTTTTTAAAATTCGACCTTTTTATAAAGATTTGAAATTGGTTCGAATCAAAAAGAAAAAGGAACATGAAATTGCTAAAGATTCAATCGGAATATTAAATCTTGCAACAAATCAAGTCGAGAAATTACCAAATATAAAATCATTCAAAACACCGAAAAAAGGAGGTTCTCTTTTAGCTTATTTATTAGAAAAAGAAGAAACGAAGAATGATAAAAAAGACAAGTCAGATTCTACAAAAACGAAGGATAAAGTTGCAAAATCAGCTGGAAAAGATAAGAAAGATACGCCGTTAGAATTGGTGTTGAGAAATTTGATTTCAGGTCAGAGAAAATCATTCAAAAATGTGATGAATTATGAGTTTAGCGAGAATGGTAAGCAATTAATTTTTTCGACTAAACAAGAGAAAAAAGATAGTTTAGATAAAACTAAATATGGTGTTTTCTTAGTGAATACAGCAACGTTTGTTCAAAAACAATTGGTAGATACAATTGGTGATTTTAAACAATTTGCGTTTGATGAATTAGCAAATAAAGTCGCTTTTGTTGGAACTTCTGACGAAGAGAAAAAGGAAAATAAAACATATTATTTATATTATTCTACAACAAATAATCCGCAACAAATCAGGATATCTGAATTGTTAGGATTGAAAAAAGATTGGCAAGTTTCAGAAAATCGTCAACCAAAATTTAGCAAAGATGGAAATTCTTTGTTCATTGGTTTAATGCCGAAATTAGCAGAAAAAGACACAACTTTGATTGCTGATGATCATGCAAAAGTGGATGTTTGGAGTTACAAAGACGATTTTATTCAACCACAACAATTGAAGAATCTTGAGCGAGAGAAAAAACGTTCGTACCTATCTGTGATTGATTTATCGAATCCTGTAAAAGTGACACAATTAGCGGATTTGGATATGAATCAAGTCGAGATTTTGAACGAAGGAAATTCAAATTTTGCTTTAGGAACTTCTGATAATGCCTATCGATTAAGCTTGAATTGGGATGTAACAGGTCGTAAAGATTATTATATCATTAATACGAAAACGGGAGAGCGTGAATTATTTGCAAAAGCTTTGGCTGGAAAAGTGGAAATGTCGCCGAATGGAAAATTTGCTGTTTTTTATAATGCCGAAAATGGATTATGGTCGAGCTATAATATCGAAACAAAGGAAACAAAAGTTCTGAATAAAAAGCTGAAAGTGAAATTCTATGACGAAGAAAATGATTCACCAACTTTAGCGCAAGAATATGGAGTTGCTTATTTTACGGATAATGACGAAACGGTTTTAATCAAAGATCGATATGATATTTGGGAGTTTGATTTGGTTGGAAAACGTCGTCCAGAAAATATGACAAATGGTTTCGGTCGTAAACATAATATTACGTTTGATATCAATCAATTAAATGATGATATTAAAACAATTAATCGAGATAATTTAGTTTATTTAGGTGCTTTTAATAATCAGAATAAACAATCAGGGGTTTATCAAACAATCATTTCGAAAGCAAAAAATCCTGAAGAAGTTGTCATGTCGAATACTTGGGGAACGCAAAAAATGAAGAAAGCGTTGAATGCCAACGAATTTATTTATACAAAAGAATCGTTCCTAAATTCGCCTGATGTTTATGTTTCAACAAATTTTAAAGATGAGAAAAAGATATCTGCAATCAATCCGCAACAAAAAGATTATTTATGGGGGAATGGTGAGTTGGTAACGTGGAAAACGTATTCAGGTAAAGATGCAACAGGAGTTGTGTATAAACCAGAGAATTTTGATCCAAATAAAAAATATCCGATGATTGTTTACTTCTACGAAAAACTTTCGGATAATTTGAATCGTTATCAAGCGCCTGCGCCAACGCCTTCTCGTATTAATCACACATATTTTGTAAGTAACGATTACATTGTGTTTACACCAGATATTTCATATACAATTGGTCATCCTGGTAAATCTGCCGAAGATTATATCAATTCTGGAGTAGAAGCGTTGAAGAAAAATACGTGGGTAAATGGAAGTAAAATCGCTATACAAGGACAAAGTTGGGGAGGTTACCAAGTTGCACATTTGATCACTGCAACCAATATGTATGCTGCTGCTTGGACGGGTGCGCCTGTTGTTAATATGACTTCTGCTTATGGTGGAATTCGTTGGGGAACGGGTATGAGTCGTCAATTTCAGTACGAACAAACGCAAAGTAGAATCGGTAAAACGCTGTGGGAAGCGCCGGAATTATACATCGAAAATTCGCCTTTGTTTAATATGCCAAAAGTTACGACGCCAGTTGTAATCATGCATAACGACGAAGATGGTGCTGTTCCTTGGTATCAAGGAATTGAGATGTTTATGGCATTGCGTCGTTTAGGAAAACCAGTTTGGATGTTAAATTATAACGGAGATGATCATAACTTGATAAAACGTGCGAATAAAAATGATATTCAACAACGACAAGTTCAATTTTTTGATCATTATCTGAAAGATAAACCTGCTCCGAAATGGATGACAGAAGGTGTTCCTGCAATTAATAAAGGTATTGATTGGGGCTTTGATCTAGAGAAATAATTATAGTAAATATTTAAAAGCGACCAATTTGGTCGCTTTTTTTGTCAAAAGAATTTCTTACAACACAATTATATTGTTAAATTTACATTTCATGTATAATTAACTTATTGAAAAAGTTTAATTTAAAGGTTTAATTGCACTGAATATGAATACAAATAATCGACAAATTGTTTATATCCATGGACTAAATAGTTCGGCAAATTCAACTAAATTCAAAATTATTCTAAAAAATTATCCTTCAGCTATTTGTATTGAATGGAAAACGGAGGAGAATATTGCAACTATTTTATTTGAAGCTTACGAACATTTAAAAGGTTTGGTAAATGATTTGACAATTATAGGAAGTTCTACTGGAGGAAATTTTGGTTGGCAATTGCAACAAAAATTAAAGGGAAATGGAAAATCGAGTGAATTGATTTTATTAAATCCTTTGGTTGATGTGTCGATGAAAGTCGAAAATAATTTTCCAGAAAATCTTTCGCAATATTTAGTCGATATGAATCGTTTCGAAAATACAACGGTTTTTCTTTCTGTACATGACGAAGTTTTGGATTTTGAAAAACTAAAAACTTTCTTTGAAATTCAACAAAATATCTTTCCACAACAAATCGAAATCATAGAAATTGATGACAATCATCGAATACGTAACTTCGAGTCATTGTTAACGTTAATTTAATTTACGCATTACAATTATTTAATTTTATTAACTGCATTTTTGCACACGAATCAAGAAATAAATAAACATGAGGCAATTTTTAATATTAATACTTATTGTATTTTCAATCAGTTCGTATGCGCAAGTAAAAGATTCTACAGAATCTAAAAAGAAAACTGTACAGGATTTTAAGAATATGATGTCGCCTTATTACAGCTATGGTAACGGATTGGGAATTACTTCTCCAGATAGTCTTTATCAGGTCAATATTAGATTTCGTATGCAAAATCGCATTAGTTATAATCATAATGATGGAGAAGAAGATAATATTGATGGACAAATTCGTCGTTTAAGATTGCGTTTTGATGGATATATCGGAGATCCAAAATTTGGTTATTCGATGCAATTATCTTTTGCAGCAGGTGATGTAGGAAAAGCAGAAGAGGGTAAGAATACAAATATTATTCGTGATGCGATGATTTTCTATTACCCAAATAAACATTGGAGTTTAGGATTTGGTCAAACAAAACTTCCAGGAAATAGACAACGTGTTAATTCTTCTGGAGCATTACAATTAACGGATCGATCTATCAATAATGCAGATTTTAATATCGATCGCGATTTTGGATTTCAAGTCTTATACAATAAAAGAAATCAAGAAAAATTCTCTTATATTTTGAGAGGAGCTATTTCTACTGGTGAAGGGCGAAATTGGACAAGTTTTAAGGATACTGGTTTAGCTTATACAGGAAAAGTTGAGTTGTTTCCACTTGGAGAATTTACAAAAGGAGGGAGCAATTATGAAGGTGATTTAGTTCATGAACAAACACCAAAATTGATGCTTTCGGGAGCTTATAGTTATAATGATAGAGCGCATAGAACGGCAGGAATGTTAGGAGATGATATTGTAGGTGGAGGAACAGCTAATATAAAATCATTGTTTTTGGATGCGATGTTAAAATATCGTGGATGGAATTTGATGTATTCTTATATGAATCGTAATTCTGATAATGTGTTATTTTATAACCCTACAGATATTTCTGATTTTAATTATATCTATAATGGAGAAGGAATGGATTTTCAAGGTTCATACACATTCCCGAAACACTGGGAGGTGATAGGACGTTATTCAACTCAAACAGTAGATAAAGATATTTTTGAGTTTACGCCAAATACAAACCAATTCACATTAGGTTTGACAAAATATATTTGGGAACATGCGTTCAAATTACAAGCAGAGTTCACGTACGAACAACAAAAATTCTATAATTTGGAAAAGAAAAACAACTGGTACGCGCGTTTTCAGATAGAAATTGGAATTTAAGATATCTTATTGTAAATTAAATATCTTAGAATAAAATAAAGGTTTGATATTTGATAATATTTTATAAATTTGCAGTACAAATATCAACCCATGCAAGCCAATAAAAAAAGAAAAAGTTTAAACCGAAACGTAGAGTTCGGAACAAAAAAAGTACAGTTTAAAGATGTAATTATTGTCGCAATACTAATCTTTGTAATTGTTTTAGCAATTTTGAAATTTATAAATTAATTATAAAACAAAAAACCACTTCAATTGAAGTGGTTTTTTGTTTTATTTCTTTTTGATGGAAACTAATTTTGAATCTTCTTTGCAAATTTCTAATACAAAATCATAATCCTTTGTATTGTCTTTGCTTTTATAGTTTGCCAAATATTCTCTACAAGGAACTTGATCTTTTTTCGAGTGATCAAAATCAACTTTACTTCTTTTGAATAATTCTTTTTTCAAGAATGTCGAATCTAAATTTTCTGCTTTTAAAAATGCTTGAGCTTCTGGTGAAATAGCTAATCTTTTTGAAAAAGCTTCATCCAAAACTCTTGCATTTGGAAAGTAATTACATGAGAAAGCACGAGGTCCAAACGCCATAGCGACGAAAACTAACCCAATTCCAACTCCCATCAAATACTTCATAAATCTTTGCGTAAACGTCATATAATCAATAAATTAATGTCGTGAAATGGTAAATCAAACCAATCACATAAGTTCTTTTTTACAATTCTTCCTTTGTACAAATATACGCCATTTCTTATAGTTTTATCCGATTGTACCACATTCGCAAAACCAGATTCTTCTGAAATTTGGAATAAATACGACAAGAAATAATTGCTCAACGCTTTGGTAGAGGTGCGTGCGACGCGAGAAGTGATGTTAGAAACCGCATAATGAATTATATCATTCTTAATAATGATAGGGTGATCATGAGTTGTTAATTCAGATGTTTCGAAGCATCCTCCTTGATCAATACTTACATCAATAATCACAGCTCCAGCTTTCATATTTTGCACCATCATCTCAGTTACAACACAAGGTGTACGTGTTTCTCCGCGAAGAGCACCGATTGCTAAATCGCAACGTCGTAAAGCTTTTCCTAATTCTTTTGGATCTAATGTAGAAGTAGAAACTCGTTGTCCTATATTTTGTTGTAATCGTCTTAATCTTGTTAATGAATTATCAAAAACACGCACCGAAGCACCTAAACCTAAAGCTGTTCTTGTCGCATTCTCTGCAACCGTTCCAGCTCCAAGAATCACAACTTCTGTTGGCCGAACACCTGTTACACCACCCATCAAAATTCCGTTTCCTCCGTTTGTAGAAGACATCAATTCACTTGCAACCAAAATTGCCGTTGTTCCTGCAATTTCACTTAATAAACGAACGACTGGTAAATGATTTTGTTCATCACGAATAAATTCAAATCCAACAGCGTTTACACGTTTTGTAATTAATTTCTGAAAATATTCGCGTCTTAAAGTATTCGCCGGAACAGATGAAATAATTAACGCATTTGGTTTTACCCAGTCAATTTCATCTAAAGTAAGTGGACCAACTTTTAGAATAATAGGTTTCTCGAAAACAGCTTGCGTATTGTAAGAAATTTGCGCACCAGCTTCCGAATATTCTTTATCTGAATAATTTGCACCTTCTCCTGCTCCAGTTTCTATCGTAACTTGGTGTCCATTATTGACCAAAATTTCGACTGCATCAGGAGAAAGACAAATTCTTTTTTCTTGATTATTTGTTTCTTTTGGAATTCCAATATCAAAGCGTTCTTTCTTATGAGGAATCTCTAAACGCTCGGGTTGAGGAATAAGATCTTCCTGAGAAAAAGGCGTAAAAATATTTTTTCCGTCCATATACTATTAGCTAAAATTTAAATGACGAACGCCATCTACATTTTCCAATGTAATCGTGTGATGTTCATCTGATATAAAGTTAGCAATTTTATTTGGCCATTCCATTAAACAATATTGATTAGAATATAAATATTCTTCAATCCCAAAATCTAAGGCTTCATCTTCGTGATTTAGACGATAAAAATCGAAATGATAAACTTTTCCTTTATCTGTTTCATATTCATTAACAATCGAAAAAGTAGGACTCGAAACTTCATCATTTGTTCCCAAAGCTTTTACAAACTCTTTGATAAAAGTTGTTTTTCCAGCTCCCATTTCTCCTTCGAAAGTGATTAATTTATACTGAAGTTGATCGATTATTTTTTGAGCAACTTCTGGTAATTCGTCTAAATTATTGATGATAAATTCCATTTAATTTTTTGGTGTTAAAACAACCATTGGGATAATTATTTCCTCCAACGAAATTCCACCATGTTGGTAAGTGTTTTTGTAATAATTAACGAAATGATTGTAATTTTTTGGATACGTTAAAAATAAATTTTCTTTTGCAAAGATATACTTTGACGTAACATTAACCTTAGGTAAAAGGAATTTTTCTGGTTGCTCAACCGCCAAAACATCTTTCGGATCATATTGCAATTGTTTCCCCAATTTATAACGCAAATTTGTACTTGCTTCTTTGTCACCAATTACTTTTGTAGGTTCCTTTACGTAAATTGTTCCGTGATCGGTTGTTACAATAATTTTCATTTTTTCTTGCGCCGCTTTTTTCACAATTTCCATTAAATATGAATTCTCAAACCAATGTTTTGTGATCGAACGATACGTTTTATCATCACGAATAATTTCGCCAACAATTCTGTTGTCCGTTTTTGCATGCGAAAGAATATCGATAAAGTTGTAGACAATTACATTCAAGTTATTCTTTTTGTAATTATTAAAATCATCTGCAATTTTTTTCTCGAAATCAGAATTTAAAATTTTGAAATAATTATATGATAAATCGCCAAAACCAAGACGTTTTAATTGTTCTCCTAACAATTCTTTTTCGTACATATTTTTATTTCCTTCGTCGGTATCATTCAACCAATATTCAGGATATTTTTTCTCAATTTCCAAAGGCATTAAACCCGAAAAGAACGCATTTCTCGCATATTGAGTTGCCGAAGGTAAAATACTATAATATAAATTTTCGGTTTCTGAATTATAATAACGATTGAAAATTGGCTCAATAACTTTCCATTGATCGTAGCGTAAATTATCAACCATAATCAATAAAACATTTTGGTCTTTCCCGAGATGAGGTCGAACTAATTGATTAAAAATTGTGTGTGATAAAACGGGACGGTCTTCGTTGTCATGCAACCAATCTTCGTAATTACGTTCTATAAATTTGAAGAAAGCTGCATTTGCTTCACTTTTTTGATTTTCGATGATTTGAGAAAGTGCTGTATCTTCGATATTTTCAAGCTCAAGTTCCCAAAAAACTAATTTTTTATAAATCTCTTGCCAATCTTCAAAATCGCGTGCATTCATCATATCCATTGTGATATTTCTGAATTCCTGTTGATAATTAATCACTGTTTTTTCAGAAATAATTTTCGATGCGTCCAAAATCTTTTTCAAACTCAATAAAATCTGATTTGGATTAACTGGTTTAATCAAATAATCTGCTATATGTGAACCAATTGCATCTTCCATGATATGCTCTTCTTCACTTTTTGTGACCATAATAACAGGAAGGTTTGGACGCAATTCCTTAATTTTTGGTAAGGCTTCCAATCCACTCAAACCTGGCATGTTTTCGTCGATTAAAACCGCTGCAAAGCTCTCTTTTTCTATTTCTTCTAATGCATCAGTCGCATTATTTATCATTGTTGTATCGTATCCTTTTTTCTCTAAAAAAAGTTGGTGTGGTTTCAATAAATCGATTTCATCATCAATCCATAAAATTTTTATAGCCATTTGTTATATTTTTATTTTTTATATTGATTTCTACTTTTAGAATTATTCCAAATATAGCGATTACGGAAATGTTAAAATCAAAATTGTATGTTAAACAAAATTGTAGTTTTCCCAAA
The DNA here is from genome assembly GCF_002484365.1 of Empedobacter sp. UBA7611. NCBI lineage: Bacteria > Pseudomonadati > Bacteroidota > Flavobacteriia > Flavobacteriales > Weeksellaceae > Empedobacter > Empedobacter sp. UBA7611. The sequence continues at coordinate 19,074 of NZ_DLJR01000015.1, read as the reverse complement.
ATTTGCGATGATTATTTAGCATAAATAATTCCAAAAATGATTTTTATCTAAAATATTTTATAAAAACCATTCTTAATCAAAAAAGTAACGTTCTGAATGAGTAAAAATTCTTATCTTTGCCGACAAAACAGTACGTTTGAATCCATTAAACAATAATAAGTTGAAGATAGTAAATGATCCAGTTCATGGATTTATTACGATTCCAAACGAGCTTATTTATCAGATTATTCAACATCCATATTTTCAGCGACTTCGTAGAATTACGCAAACTGGATTAACAGAAATGGTTTATCCAGGAGCGAGACATTCTCGTTTTCATCACGCTTTAGGTTGTATGCATTTGATGCAAAAAGCCTTAAATATTCTCAAAAGAAAAAACGTCGACATTACTCCAGAAGAAGAAAATGGAGCTTTAATCGCGATTTTATTACACGATTTGGGACATGGACCTTTTTCTCATTCTCTTGAACATTCTATCATTAATGGTTCGCATCACGAAGAAATTTCGCTTCGTTTGATGGAAGAATTGAATCAATTTTTTGATAATCGATTAACTTTAGCTATTCAGATTTTTAAAGGAAATTATCCGAAAAAATTCTTGTCGCAATTGGTTTCGAGTCAGTTGGATTGTGATCGCATGGATTATTTGAAGCGAGATAGTTTTTACACAGGAGTGGTAGAAGGAAATATCAATCCAGAAAGAATTATCTCGATGATGAATGTCTCGAATGATGAGTTGGTGATAGAAGCAAAGGGAATTTCGTCGGTCGAGAAATTTTTGATGGCGCGTATGTTTATGTACATGCAAGTGTATATGCACAAGAAATCGTTTACAGCAGAGAATTTTTTGATTAGCGTTTTGAGAAGAGCGAAAGAATTGACAAAAGCGGGAGAAAATCTTTTTGCAACGTTTGCTTTTAAATACTTTTTAGAAGAAAATGAAGTTGGAAGTTTATCAAAAGAAGGTTTAGAAATTTTTACGCGTTTGGACGATTCGGATGTTTTATCAGCGATTAAAGAATGGCAGTTTCATGATGATTTGATTTTAAGTAAATTATCAAAAAATATCATTCAGCGTACATTACCAAAATCATATTTGATGGATACAAAATTATCCGAAGAAGAAATTTTGGTCGAAAAAAATAGAGTAGAAAAAGCTTTAGGAATTGATGATGCAAGTTATTTTGTGGAACAAACAACGATAAAAATTGTTCCGTACGAAAAATCAAAAAGTCCGATAAAGGTTTTATATAAAAATGGTGAGGTAAAAGAAATTTCGAGTTCAGAAAAAAGTTTGTTAACGCAATTTTTGCAACAAGAAATTACAAAATATCATTATCATAGCGTTTAAATAGTGATTTGAAGAATTTGACAAAAAAGTTAAATAACTTAAATAATCATTTTATAAATTTAAGAATAATTATTAGTTTTGCAGACTATGAAATTTAAAGCTGCAGAGATTGCGCAATTATTGCAAGGAACCGTAAAAGGTGATGCAAATGTAGAGGTTTCCACATTATCGAAGATAGAGGAAGGAAAAGAAGGTTCGATTTCGTTTTTGGCTAACCCGAAATACGAGCATTTTATCTATACAACAAACGCTTCTATTGTGATTGTGAGTAAGGATTTTGTGGCAACAGATTCTATTTCGTCTACATTGATTGTGGTTGAAGATGCATATCAAGCCTTTACACAGCTATTGCAGTATTACAATACGATAAAAAATAATAAAGTTGGGATAGAAGAATATACGAAAGTAAATTCTACTGCGCAACTAGGAGATAATGTATATGTTGGAAGTTTTTCTTATATTGGAGCTAACGTTTCGATTGGGAATAATGTAAAAATATATCCAAATGTAACGATTGGCGATCATGCTAAGATTGGTGATAATACCGTTCTACATTCGGGCGTACAAGTGTATGAAGAGTGTGAAATTGGTCAAAATTGTATCATTCATTCTAATGTTGTGATTGGTGCTGATGGTTTCGGTTTTGCGCCAAATCCAGATGGTTCTTTCGAAAAAATTCCTCAAATAGGAAATGTTTTGATTGAAGATAATGTTGAAATTGGAGCAGGATCAACAATAGATAGAGCAACAATGGGATCTACAATTATTCGTAAAGGAGTAAAATTAGATAACCAAATTCAAATTGCTCACAACGTTCAAATTGGTGAGAATACTGTTATTGCTTCGCAAAGTGGAGTAGCAGGTTCTACAAAAATTGGACGCAATTGTATGATTGGAGGTCAAGTTGGTATCGCAGGTCATTTGACAATCGGAGATTTTGTACAAGTACAGGCTCAGAGTGGTATTAATGGTGATGTAGAAAGTAAAACGCAATTGTATGGTTCGCCAGCAATGGAAGCGTCAAGCTTTAGAAAATCATATGTACATTTTAGAAAGTTTCCAGAAATTGTGAAACGAATCGATAAATTAGAAAAAGAGAACAAACAAAAGTAAAAGTTAATGTCTGATAAACAAAAAACTTTAGCGAATGAAGCCGTTCTAAAAGGTGTTGGCTTACATACAGGTAAATTTGTTACCTTAACATTTAAACCAGCCGAACCAGATACAGGATTTGTATTTGTTAGAACAGATTTAGAAGGTCAACCTCAAGTAGAAGCTGATGCACAATATGTTGTGAGCACAGCTCGAGGAACAACTTTAGAGAAGAAAGGAGTTAAAGTACATACAACAGAGCACGTTTTGGCGGCTTTGGTAGGTATGGATATTGATAATTGTTACATTGAAATTGACAATGCGGAACCACCAATTATGGACGGTTCTTCTCGTTTTTTCGTCGAAGCAATAGAATCTGCTGGAATTGTAGAGCAAGATAAAGACAGAGAATATTATAGAATTAAAGAAATTGTAACGTATGTAGATCCAGAAACAGGATCAGAAATCACAGCGATTCCTGCAGATGAATACCAAGTTACAGCAATGGTAGATTTCGGAACGAAAGTTTTGGGAACTCAGAATGCAACTTTAACATCTATCAAAAATTTCAAACAAGATATCTCTCAAGCAAGAACATTTTGTTTCCTACACGAGTTAGAGCAATTGTTGGAAGCTGGTTTAGTAAAAGGTGGAGATTTAGACAATGCAATTGTTTATGTTGACAAAGAAATTACGCCAGAAACAAAAGAAAAATTATGTAAAGCATTCAATAGAGATGATGTTTCTATTCGTCCGAATGGAATTTTAGATCACTTGACTTTACATTATCCTAACGAAGCTGCTCGTCACAAATTATTAGATGTTGTGGGAGATTTGGCTTTAGTAGGTAAAAAATTGAAGGCTAAAATTATTGCAACAAAGCCTGGACATCATACCAATACAAATTTTGCTAAGAAATTAAGCAAACAAATTAAATTAGCGCAACGTAACAAAGTGCCAGAATTTGATTTGACAGCAGAACCAGTTTATGATATTAATGATATCATGAAGTTATTACCACATCGTCCACCATTTTTATTGATTGACAAGGTAATTTCTAAAAGTGCAACAGGTTTAATCGGCGTGAAAAATGTAACGATGAACGAGCCTTTCTTTGTTGGACATTTTCCTAAAGAACCTGTTATGCCAGGTGTATTGCAAATTGAAGCAATGGCACAATTAGGAGGGTTATTGATTTTAGGAGAATTAGAAAATCCTCAAGATTATTCAACTTATTTCATGAAAATTGAAAGTGCTAAATTTAAACGCAAAATTATTCCAGGTGATACATTGGTGTTTAAATTAGAGTTGGTTGAACCAATTAGAAGAGGAATTGTTCATATGCAAGGAATTGGATATGTGAACAATCAAATTGCTGTGGAAGCAGAAATGATGGCAGTTATTACAAAAGAATAATTAAAGAAATGGAAGTTATGAATCATCCGATGGCATATGTTCATCCAACTGCAATAATAGGTGAAAATGTTACAATCAGCCCTTTCTCTTCTGTTTACGAAGATGTAGAAATTGGTGATGGAACATGGATTGGTCCTAATGTAACAATTATGTCAGGAGCGCGTATTGGAAAAAATTGTAAAATTTATCCAGGTACAGTAATTTCTGGTGAGCCTCAAGATTTGAAGTACGAAGGTGAAAAAACTTTAACATATATTGGTGACAATACAACGATTCGTGAATGTGTTACTGTAAACAAAGGAACTAATGCATTAGGTTATACTAAGATTGGTGACAATTGTTTGATTATGGCAACTGCGCATATCGCGCACGATTGTGTTGTAGGAAATAATGTCGTAATCGTAAATGCGGTTGGTTTAGCAGGACATATAGAAGTTGGAGATTTCGCTTTTATTGGTGGTTATAGTGCGGTTCATCAATTTACAAAAATTGGAGAACATGCTTTTGTAGCTGGTGCGACACAAATTCGTAAAGATGTTCCTCCGTACGTTAAAGCAGCAAAAAATCCTGTTGCTTATGCGGGAGTTAATGCAATTGGATTGAGAAGAAAAGGTTTCACATCTGAAGAAATCTTCGAAATTCAAGGTATTTACAGAATTTTATATCAACAAAAAAATAACGTATCTCAGGCTGTAGAACAAATCTTAGAAAAATTCCCAGATTCACATTATCGTGAAGTGATCCTTGATTTTATCGATACAAGTGATCGTGGAATTATGAAAGGATATAGCTCGGGAGTTTAATAAAATAACAATAGAATAAATGGCAACAACTTCTGATATCAGAAAAGGTTTATGTATTATTTTTAATAATGATACGTATAAAATTATCGAATTTTTACACGTAAAACCAGGTAAAGGACCTGCTTTCGTTCGTACAAAATTAAAATCATTAACTAACGGAAAAGTATTAGACAATACATTCTCTGCTGGTCATAAAATTGAAGAAGTTCGTGTAGAAACACGTAACTACCAATATTTATATGAAGATGATAATGGTTTCCACTTCATGAATAATGATGATTTCTCTCAAGTTTATTTAAACAAAGATTTGATTGATAATTCACAATTTATGAAAGCTGGTGACGAAGTAAAAATCTTGTTCCGTGCTTCTGATGAAACAGCTTTAGCAGCTGAGTTACCAACTACAGTTGTAATGGAAATTACATACACAGAGCCAGGTCTTAAAGGTGATACAGCTACAAATGCTACAAAACCTGCAACGACAGAAACTGGTGCTGAAATCCGTGTTCCTTTATTCATCAACGAAGGTGATAAAGTAAAAATCAACACAGAAGATGGTTCTTATGTAGAACGTATTAAAGAATAATTATTCTGAAATATAGATAAAAAAAGCGACCTTTTGGTCGCTTTTTTTATTACAATTTTATTGTAACTTTTTCGCTAGAGCATGTCGTTTCTTTATCTATTTTCTTGACAAAAATTGGGTAGAACCTAAGAATTCATTTTTGATTGTGATAGATGATGAATCACTCCCTTTATAAACCGTTTTATTCTCTTTTGGATCGAAATTATAGATTCTATTTCCATCTTCATCCAACCATTCGAATTTATATTTCTTATCGTCAGTATTTTTTAAAGAAAGGATAATTGTTCCGTCTTTTTTATTTTGTTTGATACTAACTTTTTCAGAAAGATTAATTTTTTCTAAAACAGTAATTTGGATCGCTTTTCGTTCAGATTTTTTGTTATTCCAATTACTTTCTATGTAAAAAGTCTTATTCTCAGTAATAGTTGGACTAATAATATTATTTCCTTTTGCAAATGGTTGTATAGAATTTGGCTCATCATACCAAAAATATTCAATCTCAGCTTCTGGATTTTTTACCGTTAAAGCCTGATGTCCATTGTAACAACTTTCTTGATTTTCGCCCCATGTCAAAATTGGTGGAGTTAAATTCACATTATTAGGTTTTGAAATTTCCCATTGCGTTGTGTACATATGATTCGCATGATTTTCTTTTCTTACTAATTGCGTTGTATCCGTTACTTCTGCTCTTAAAATATTTTTTTCTAAGTTGAACTGACCTTTATTTAAATGAATAGAATCTAAATTTTCTGCAATCAATTTATTATTCAAAATCCATTTTATTTTCAACGTATTTGGAACTGTTTTTACTAAATTAAGTGTAAAAGCATTCATGTTTTCTGTGTTAACAGGAGTATCAATAGCGGGTTTTGTAGAAATAATTGGATTTGTTTTTTGATGAATTACTTCAATAAATTCTTCTTGACAAACATTACAAAAAGGCGCAATTAAATACTGCATTTTACAGAATTCGTGCGGACGAAACCATTGCGCTCTTGCATCTTTTTCACCATACGCATAAATTCCAATTCCATTTGTTCCAATCCAATTTTTCCAAGGAACATCTTGCACATTCTGTGTTTTATTTGGACCAGGAACCGTATACAACGGACCAGACCAATATTCGTCAGACAACTTAGCAAACGAATGTCCAATTTCGTGAACAGCAATATCATTACTTTTAAAATTAACTGTTGTCGTCGCAAATTCTCCTCCAGAACCACCATAAAAAGGAGAATTAACAAGAATTACAACTTGACTATAATTAGGGATGTTATCTTTCAGAACTTGTAATACTTTTTCATTTTTCGTTGGCACAACTAAACGATGAATTCCCGAAATATCAAAACTACTTCCGAAAATTGTATTTGGATTAGTTTTCGGAACTTCATATTTCTTTACAAATTTATTATAGCGTTCAGGTAATTGATCCCAATCCACTTTTTCTGTAGGACATTCTTTGGTAGAATACGGATGAATTGCACCAGATTCCTCAGAAATACTATTTACAACAAACACATTAAAGTAATTGGTATATTGACTTAATGGCTCCGTTTTGAAAAAATAATCTGTAAACCTTTTCGCATCTTCTTTGTAATATTTTAACTCATCTTTTGTATAACCATCAGCCAAAACAACAAGGTTGATAATGTTTTTATCACTTCCTTGATATTGCAAGGTGTCAATGTCAAATTTTTGTGCAGATAGAAATGAAGCTGTAAATAAAGTGGTGGCTAGAACGAATAATTTTACTCTCATAGTTGTGTTTTGAAAAAATAATACGCAATATAGTAAGATGGATTTTTTTAATGAAATTTTGCTTTTAAATATTTATTATAGGATCGAAGTTCTTAAATCATTATAAAACTGAAGAATATATTGTATTTTTAAGACAAGAAATAATCTTGAATCAACTATGAAAATCAAAACCAAAAAGTTTCTGAAAAAATCTTTTTATACTTTACTTATTTTAGGAGTTTTAAGTCTTTTGTTCACTGCTTTTGCGAATTATAAAATAGAAAATTCTACGGAAGAATTTGTCTCAGATAAATTAGAAATTTTACCTAAAACTAAAGTTGCGGTTGTATTGGGAACTGCGCCAAATTTGGTGAGTGGTTATCAAAATTATTATTTTACATATCGTATAGAAGCAGCGACAAAATTGTATCAATCAGGAAAAGTGACGCATTTTATTTTGAGTGGAGATCATGGTCGGAAAAATTACAATGAACCTGAAGCGATGAAACAAGCGTTGATAAAAAATGGAATTCCAGAAAATGTGATTTATTTGGATTATGCAGGTTTTAGAACTTTAGATTCGATGATACGTGCAAAAGAAATTTTTAGTCAGAATGAATTTATTGTAGTTTCCCAAGAGTTTCACAATCAACGAGCAGTTTATATTGCACGTCAAAACGGAATTAATGCGTATGGTTACAGTGCAAAAGATGTCAATAAACATGCTGGATTAAAAACAAATATCCGCGAGTATTTTGCTCGAACGAAAGTTTTTATTGATAGCTTTTTTGGTGTTCAACCAAAGTTTTTAGGAGAGAAAATTGAGATAATTTAATTTTTATTCAATGAATAAAGATATAAAGCAAATAATGAGTAAAATGCTTCTAATTCAATCTTCTGATTGCATTTTTATTTATGGTAAACACAATTTTAAAATAAATAATGAATTAGATTTTACTTTTGATTTTGAAGAATTAGTAGAGTTAAATATTGTAGAAAATAATATTGAGAAGAATCTTTTTACTTCCATCATTAGTCATTGTAAAGGAATTATTAAAAATAATTTTATTGTTGATTTGACTAGTTACAGAAACGCTGAGAATTTATATGTGTATTTAAAGGAAACATCCGAGTATTATGTTATCATTTCAATCGGAGAATACCAACCTAGTTTATATAGAATTTATATAGAAGGTGTCTTTTTGAAAATGTTTTAGGAAAATTATTTGAATTAAAAAGAGAAACCAAACTAATGATTTCTCTTTAATATTTTTTACTTCAAACTACTAAAATATCCTCTCAAAATAGCATCGTTAGCAGAATTTCGTGTATCAATTTCTAAAATCTTCGGGCGATTACTTTCTGCATAAAAATCTTCAAAAGTATTTTCTAAATCAGTTAAATTTGAAACAACTTGGTATTCAAAACCATACATTTTAGCTAAATGTTCGGCAGTGAAATGATGTTTTGTTTCAAAATAATCTTCAACAACATCTGTTTCAGATGGGCCAGGAATAAATTTGAAAATATTTCCTCCGCCATTATTGATCAAAATAATTCTGAAATTATTCGGCATGTTTACATTCCATAACGCATTCGAATCATAGAAAAACGAAATATCTCCCGTAATCATCACCGTATTTTGACCAAAAGCGATGCAAGCCCCAATCGCTGTAGATGTAGAGCCATCAATTCCACTTGTTCCGCGGTTACAAAAAACAGGATTCGAATTGTTGTGATCATACAATAATCCGTAACGAATAATGGTTGAATTTCCGTACTGAATTTGCCAATTTTCAGGATAATTTCTAATAATGGAATCAAATGCTTTCAAATCACAAAATGGAATCATATTGATGTAATTTTTGTGTTTGATATTATTCGCTTCTCGTATCGAATTCCATGTGTTGTAATATTCTGATTCTTTTGGATTAACAAACGGAACAAATTGTTCTAGAAACAATTCAGGTTTCGTCTCAATTTTATCTGTTAATGCTTGGAAAGTGTCTGGTTGCCAATATTCATCTAAATGCCAATGTTGCGTTGGCTTTTGATCACGTAAGAATTTTTTAATCTTTTTGGAAACGACATTTTGCCCAATTGTCAATAAAATATCAGGTTTCAACGCTTCTAATTCTTCTTCCGAATAAGGGAAAATAACTTGATCTATTTTATTGAAAAATCGTTCATCATGAATATTTGATGTTACTTCTGTTAACACAACAACCGAATCATCTTGCGCCAATTGTTTTACAAAATGATCAAATTTGGCATCAGGATGATGTAATCCGACCAAAATCATTTTACGCGTCGAAGCATTCCAACGTTTCATCAAATCAATTACATCAATTTCTGGATAATCTTTTGCAGGAATTGTAATTGTATCAATTTCAATATCTGGTGTTGTTACAGATTCGTACAAAGGCTCAGAAAAAGGCATATTGATATGAATTGGCGCAGATTTGTGCATACAATCAATCAACGCATATTTCGTCAACAACATATTTCGCGTTAAATCATCCGTTTCTTCACTTTCGGAAAGTTGTACATTATGAACTGAATGTTTCTCAAAAATATCTTTTTGGCGAATGGTTTGTCCATCAAAATTATCAACCAAATGCTCGGGACGATCTGCAGAAAGCACGATTACAGGAACATTTTGAAAAAAAGCTTCCGTAATTGCTGGGTAATAATTTGCCGTTGCCGAACCAGAAGTACAACAAACAACAACAGGTTTCTGAATTTGCTGTGCCATTCCCAAAGCGACAAATCCTGCCGAACGTTCGTCGATTACACTATAAGTTTTGAAACGTTTGTCATTCGCAAATTGCATTGTTAATGCTCCGTTTCGAGATCCTGGCGATAATACGATATGATCAATTCCGAAAGCCAAAAAAGTTTCAGCAATCAATTGAACATTTAATTTATTTGATATTTTTCTCAACGTAGTTGTCTTAAATTATAAAAGGTTTTGATTAGCAAATTTACTAAACAAAACCTTTCAAAAAGTATGATATTTTTAAGAATTAAGTATGTAAACCTCCGTCTACACTCAAAACTTGTCCTGTTACATAACTTGATAAATCTGACGCTAAGAATAAACATGCATTTGCAACGTCTTCTGGTTGTCCTCCACGTTTTAATGGAATTCCATTACGCCATTCTTCAACAACTTTTTGGTCTAAAACTTCTGTCATTTCAGTTTCGATGAAACCTGGTGCAATTGCATTACAACGAATATTACGAGAACCTAATTCTAATGCAACAGATTTAGAGAAACCAATTAAACCAGCTTTAGATGCTGCATAATTTGCTTGCCCAGCATTTCCTTTGATTCCAACAATAGAAGACATGTTCACGATAGATCCAGAACGTTGTTTCATCATTGGTTTGATCACTGCTTTTGTTAAGTTGAAAGCCGAATTTAAGTTTGTTTGAATTACTTTTTCGAAATCTTCTGCAGACATTCTCATCAACAAATTATCTTTCGTAATTCCAGCATTATTAATTACAATATCAACTTGACCAAACTCAGCAATTACATCTTCTACTAATTTTTGAGCAGCTTCGTAATCAGAAGCATCAGATTGATATCCTTTTACTTTACCGAATTGTCCCAATTCTTCTTCCAAAGCTTTTGCTTTTTCTACAGAAGAAGCATAAGTAAAGGCAACGTTAGCGCCATTTTTCACAAAAACTTCAGCAATACTTTTTCCAATACCGCGAGTTGCGCCTGTAACGATTGCTGTTTTACCTTGCAATAAATTCATGTTTATAGGTATTATATATTGCTTCAAAAATACGATTTTTTGTGAGAGTTAAAAATGTAAAAAAATACTTTATCAATTTTATTTAACATTTTATGGTATTATAATTGAAAATATTGATTGCTATAACCAATAAAAAAATAAAAACATGAAGAATCTATTGAAATTTTTGGCGGTAACATTTTTCGCCTTATTTGTATTCACAGCCTGTAATGATGATGACGATCCAGCAAATAACGATTTTTTTGCAGGAACTTACAAAGGAAGTATAAGTTATAAAGACGCGAATAATTCATTATCAACTCAAAATGGAAGTGTGTTTGTGACAAAAATTGCAAGTGGAACAAAGTATAATTTTGCTTTTTCGAATAAAATCCCAGATTTGAATGGAGTTGAATTTGAGAAAAAAGGTGATAATATGTTAGTTAGTATTGGATCTAATGAAAATTCATACATTAGAATTGATAGTAAAAAACTAACAATTTTATACACCAAAGATGGTAAAACTTGGACTGCAAATACTACAAGATAATTGGTGTGAAGCAATAAAAAGTAGAATTTTTTGTTGAATGTAGTTAAATATATAAACTGATGTTTATGAAAACGAGTTTATTTTTGATGACTATTTTGATGATTTTATTTTCTTGTAATAATGAAGATGATAGCCAGAATACTATTTACAAAGAAAAATATGAAAGACGTTTTATTATTTTTCAAGATTCTTTAGGAGGAATTGTTCAAGATAGTGGAGTAGTGCAAGTTTCTCAATCTAAGAATTTATATAAATTTGATTTTATCACAACTCAAAAAATTGATCCGATAGAAAATATTCAAATGGAAATGACAGGAAGCAATTCGTTAAGAAACGTGGGTTGGACACCAACAAAATTGATTGTACTTTCCAGAGATAGTATCAATATTTCTTACAAAGAAGGAAAACGATATTGGTTAGTCAATTCGATTAGTAAAAATTAAACATAAAAAAATCCACTCAATATTGAGTGGATTTTTTAGTATGATTTAAAATTTTCAGATTATAATCCGAAAGCTGTTTTAATTTGATCTACGAAGTCTAATTTTTCCCAAGTGAATAATTCAACTTCAACTTCAACAACATCTTGTCCATTAGCAGATTCAAAACGTTTTGAAACCGTTTTTGGTTCTCTACCTAAGTGTCCGTAAGATGCAGTTTCTTTGTAAATAGGATTTCTTAATTTTAATCTTTGTTCGATTGCGAAAGGCTTCATATCAAAGATTTCAGAAACTTTTGTAGAAATTTCTCCTTCAGTTAACTCAACTTTTTGAGTTCCGAATGTATTTACTAATAAAGAAACTGGAGCAGCAACACCAATTGCATAAGAAACTTGTACCAAAACTTCGTCTGCAACACCAGCTGCAACTAAGTTTTTAGCAATATGACGTGCAGCATAAGCAGCAGAACGGTCAACTTTTGATGGATCTTTTCCTGAGAAAGCACCACCACCGTGAGCACCTTTACCACCATAAGTATCTACAATAATTTTACGACCAGTTAAACCTGTATCTCCATGAGGTCCTCCAATAACGAATTTTCCTGTAGGATTGATATGGTAAGTAATACTATCTGTAAATAAATCGCGTAAATGAACAGGTAGTTGCGCTTTAACACGAGGAATTAAAATACTTACTAAGTCATTTGTAATTTTATCTCTCATAGCTTCTTCGTTTGCGAAATCATCATGTTGAGTAGAAATTACAATTGTATCGATACGAACAGGTTTGTTGTCATTATCATATTCAATTGTTACCTGAGATTTAGCATCAGGACGTAAATATGGCAATAAATCTTTTTCATATTTACGGATATGCGCTAATTCTTTCAATAATCTGTGCGATAAATCTAACGCCAAAGGCATATAGTTTTCAGTTTCACTTGTAGCATAACCAAACATCATTCCTTGGTCACCAGCACCTTGCTCTTCGTCAGATTGTCTGTCTACACCTTGGTTAATATCTGGAGATTGCTCGTGAATTGCAGATAAAATTCCACAAGAATTTGCATCAAACATATATTCACTTTTCGTGTAACCAATTTCAGCAATTGTTTCTCTTGCTACACGTTGTAAATCAATGTAAGAATTAGATTTTACTTCACCTGCTAAAACAACTTGTCCCGTTGTTACTAAAGTTTCACAAGCTACTTTACTTTTTGCATCAAATGCTAAAAAGTGGTCAAGAATTGAATCAGAAATTTGATCGGCAATTTTATCTGGATGCCCCTCAGAAACTGATTCTGACGTAAATAAATATGACATTTCTATACTTTTTTTTAAATGATAGAGGGGAGGATAAACTGAAGTCCTGTTTTAGCAATTGTTTTATGAGGTTGCAATCAGTCAAATCTTTCCTCTCGATTTTTCGAGCTCAAATATACAATGAATAATATGAATAAAGAAAGATATTTAACATTTATTAGTATATAAAAATTATAGAGTTTAACTTTTTATCTTTTTTTAGAATAGAACAAAAACGGTGTGTTTTAATAAATTATAAATATATTTTCTGTAAATGATTATTTTTTTTAATCTATATAGATAATTATTCAAAATAATATTGTTACTTTAGAAAAAAATTAATTGAAATGAAATTTGACACTCTCGATCAACAGCTTCTAATGTATCTACAAGAAAATAGTAAAATTACCTATAAAGAATTATCTGATAAGTTAAATTTATCGTCAACCGCAATCCATGAAAGAATCAAGAAATTAGAAAAATCAGGAATTATTTCTAAATATGTTGCGCTTGTAAATAGAAGATTAATTAACAGAGAACTTTTGGTATTTAGTCATATTAAGTTACAACAACATTCTGCTGATAACATCAAGATTTTCGAAAACGAAATTGTGAATTTAAAAGAAGTTCAGGCGAGTTATCATGTAAGTGGTGATTACGATTATATTATCAAAATGTCTTTCGAAAATATGGACGAATACAGAGATTTTATGGTAAATAAACTAACAACAATAAAGGTAATTGGTAGTACTCACAGTACTTTTGTGATTGGTGATGTAAAAGATGATACCGCTTTCCAATTGGTATAAAAATATAAGAATGGTTCTGATAAATTAGAACTTTTTTTCGATTGAATAAGTAAAAATAGAGAAGACATGAGCAAGGAAATAGCAGTTTTAGGAGCTGGTTGTTTTTGGTGTGTGGAAGGAATTTTTAATTCGATAAACGGAGTAGAACAGGCTATCTCTGGATTTGCAGGAGGGAATGTAGAAAATCCTACTTATCGTCAGGTTTGTGATACAGATACAAATCATGCAGAAGTTGTTGAAATTACTTTTGATAATAAAGTGATTTCGTACAAAGAATTATTAGAAATTTTTTGGAATATTCATAATCCAACACAGTTAAATAGACAAGGAAATGATGTCGGTACACAATATCGTTCTAGTATTTTTTACACATCAGAAGAACAAAAAAAGCAAGCGGAAGAATCGTTAAAAGAGTTTGATAACGGAACTTTGTATGAAGATAAATTCGTTACAACAATAGAGCCTTTAGATAAATTTTGGCCAGCCGAAGATTATCATCAAGGTTATTACAATGAAAATCCAGATCAGCCATATTGTTCGGCAGTTGTTGGACCAAAAATTGCAAAATTTAAATCTAAATTCAAACAGATTTTAAAATAAGAAAAGCGACCAATTGGTCGCTTTCATTTTATTTTCCTTTTTTACGTGCTTTCGCTTTTTGTTTTTGCTGACCACGGTTTTTAGGTTTAGATTTTGGTGGTTTACGTTTTGTAGGACCACCTAAATTCACCTTTTTATTTTTATCTTTTTTCTCGTGAAATGCTGCACCACGTTCTTCAATTTTTACAGTTGTAAGTTGTTTCATTTTTACAACATCTTTCTCAAATTCACGTTTTACAGGATTTATTTTTACGTCCTCTTCTGGAAAAGGAAGTTCGTTAATCTCTTTATCCATCAATGTTTCAATAGCATCTAAACGTTCAATTTCCTTTTCAGAAAAATAAGAAATCGCTTCTCCTTTTTTATCCGCACGTCCTGTACGCCCAATTCGGTGAATATATTGTTCTGGAATTTCTGGAATTTCGAAATTGATAACATGCGTAACATCAGGAATATCCAAACCACGAGCCATAATATCTGTCGTGATAATTCCTCGGTATTCATCTCTGGTAAAGGCTTCCATTGTTCTCAAACGATAATTTTGAGATTTGTTAGAATGAATTACTCCAAATTCATCTGGATAAATTTCATCTAAATGATTAAAGATTAAATCAGCATGTTTTTTATTGTTTGCGAAAATTAAAACTTTCTCAAATTTTGCTTTGTCTCCTAATTGATGAACAATTAAATTCAATTTTGTATTGAAATTCTCAACTGGAATAGCCAATTGAGTGATTTTTTCTAATGGTGTTCCTGAACGAGCTAAGGAAATTTCAATAGGATTTTTGAAATATTCGTGTAACATATCATCTACTTGATCTGTCATCGTAGCAGAAAATAAAATGTTTTGACGTTTTTCGCTCATCATTGTAAATAAATGAATCAGTTGCGGACGAAAACCTAAACTCAACATTTCGTCAAATTCGTCAACCACTAATTTCTTCATTTCTTTGAATGATAATACATTGTCTATCGCCAAATCTAAAACACGACCTGGTGTTCCAACCAAAATATCAACGCCTTCATACACCAATAATTTTTGAGTATTGATGTTTACACCACCATAAATTCCTAAAACACGAACATTGATAAACTCTGTTAATTGCTCTAAAATATCGGTAACCTGAACAACTAATTCGCGTGTCGGAACCAAAATAACAATCTTTGGTTGATTCGTTTTAGAGTATTGATAAGTATTCAACAAGGGTAATAAGTAAGCCATTGTTTTACCTGTACCTGTTTGGGCAATTCCCATTATATCTCGTCCAGAAAGAATCGGTTTGAATGATTTTTCTTGAATTGGAGTTGGGGTTGTGATATTCAACTTTTCTAAAGCCGAACTCAATTGTTTTGTTAATTCGAAATCCGCGAATGTAGCTTTCATTTTGCAAAGATAAGTTTTCTTGATGACTTCTTAAAAACTCAATGTGCAATCCGTTCAAATTCGTTGAAACTTCGTACTTTTGCATTTCGATTAAGTAAAAAGGAATAAAATGAGTTTAAAACAATACATCACACAGAATGTTTTAGAAGCGATTCAAAACGTTTATCAAATTAACCCTGAATCTGTTGAAATTCAGTTTACAAGGAAAGAGTTTGAAGGTGATTATACATTGGTTGTTTTCCCATTAATCAGAACTTTGAAAGGTAAACCAGAAGAAATCGGTACTAAAATCGGTGAAAATTTGGTTGAAAATAATAAAATTACAGCGTTTAATGTTGTAAAAGGTTTCTTGAATATGAGTTTAAGCTCAGTAGAATTTTTAGAAAATTTTACTCAAAATGCTCAAAATTCAACTTTTGGAATTACGAAAGTTGATGAAAATTCGAAAACAGTAATGGTAGAATATTCATCGCCAAATACGAACAAACCTTTGCATTTAGGACATGTTCGTAATAATTTGTTAGGATTTTCAGTTTCTCAAATCATTGAAGCAGCAGGAAATAATGTGATTAAAACACAAATTATTAACGATCGTGGGATTCACATTTGTAAATCGATGATCGCTTGGGAAAAATTTGGAAATGGTGAAACGCCAGAATCTGCAAATATGAAAGGCGACCATTTGGTTGGAAAATATTATGTAGAATTTGACAAACATTATCGTCAAGAAATCAAAGAATTAGAAGCACAAGGAAAAACTGAAGACGAAGCGAAAAAAGAAGCGCCAATTTTCTTAGAAGCACAAGAAATGTTGCGTCAATGGGAGGCACATGAACCAAAAGTTATTGAGCTTTGGCAAAAAATGAACGGTTGGGTATATGATGGTTTCGCGAAAACGTACAAACGTCTTGGTGTTGCTTTTGACGAATATTTATACGAATCGAATACTTATATTTTAGGAAAAGATATTGTTGAAGATGGTTTAAACAAAGGTGTTTTCTACAAAAGAGAAGATGGTTCTGTTTGGATTGATTTGACTGCAGAAGGTTTGGACGAAAAATTAGTTTTACGTTCGGACGGAACTTCAGTTTATATCACGCAAGATTTGGGAACAGCTGTAGAGCGTTTCAAAAATAATCCGACGTTAGAAGAATTGACGTATGTTGTAGGTAATGAGCAAGATTATCACTTCAAAGTTTTATTCTTAATCTTGAAAAAATTAGGTTATTCTTGGGCTGATGCTTTACATCACTTGTCTTACGGAATGGTTGATTTACCAAACGGAAAAATGAAATCTCGTGAAGGAACAGTTGTAGATGCTGATGATTTGATGCAAGAAGTTTACAATACTGCAAAAGAGATTTCTGAAGAATTAGGAAAATTAGACGGAATGTCTGATGATGAGAAAGCTGAATTGTACGAAACAATTGCTATGGGTGCTTTGAAATATTACATTTTGAAAGTAGATCCTAAGAAACGTATTTTATTCGATCCGAAAGAATCTGTAGATTTTAATGGAAATACAGGACCATTTATTCAATATACTTTTGCGCGTATTCAGTCATTATTGAGAAAAGAATCCCCAAAAGAATTTGATGCAAATGCAATAGAATTGAATGATGCAGAAAAAGAAATTATTCGTGCATTATACGATTTCGAAGATACAATAGAAAAAGCGGCGACAGAAATGAGCCCAGCTTTGATTGCTAATTACGTATATGAGTTGGTGAAATTATTTAATTCATTCTACCAAAACAATCCAATCTTGAAAAATGAAGATGAAAACGTGAAAAATTTCCGTTTATATCTTTCTCAATGGGTTGCAAATACGATTCAGAATTCGTTACGTTTATTAGGAATTGGTGTTCCTGAAAGAATGTAATCGACTTAAAAAAAAATAAAATGCCTCATCAATTTGGTGAGGTATTTTTTTAACTTTACAATATGAAAATAGGAGATTTACTGAAACAAAAAGATCCCCACGATAAATTTAATTTGAAACGATTTCACGATGCGCAAAGTTTTGTGTACGATGAAATTTTGATGGAAGTTCATGCAGGAAAAAAGCAAACGAATTGGATTGTTTTTATGTTTCCTCAATTAGTTGGTTTAGGTTCTAGTGATTCGTCATTAGAATTTTCAATTTCTTCAAAAGAAGAGGCGAGAGCTTTTGTAAAAGATGAAGAACTTTGGGGAAATTATTTAGAAGTTTTATCTGTATTATTAATGCGACATAAAGGCGTAATTCCGCAATTAATTTTCGGAAAAAATGATGCAATGAAACTGAAATCAAGTTTGACATTATTCAACTTTATAGTTCCGAAAGAAAAAATTATCAAAGATGTTTTGAAGTTTTTTTATGCAGATCAAGTCGATAAAAAAACATTAAGTATATTGAAACAAATGAATAAATAAAAAAATCTCGAGCATTTGCTCGAGATTTTTTTGTGAGATTATTTTTTTACAATAACTTTTGTTGAGGTAACTTCATCATCAGATTGAATATTAACTATATAATTTCCATTATTTAAATCAAAATTAATATCTTGAGAAGAGCTTAAAGATTTTACTAAACTTCCGGAGAAA
The DNA here is from genome assembly GCF_002484365.1 of Empedobacter sp. UBA7611. NCBI lineage: Bacteria > Pseudomonadati > Bacteroidota > Flavobacteriia > Flavobacteriales > Weeksellaceae > Empedobacter > Empedobacter sp. UBA7611. The sequence continues at coordinate 670 of NZ_DLJR01000015.1, read as the reverse complement.
TTATAGACATTGATTTTAGTATTTGTGTTTTTTAAGTTTGAAATAAAAATCTTTCCATTAGAACTTATAACTTTTACAGAATTTTTTGTTGATAAGTTTTTTGTTGATAGAGTAGAGGTTGTTCCTAGCTTTCCGTCATAAACTTCTACTTTATATATATTTAAAGCTTGATCACCTCCTAAATAAATAGTTCCTGCACCTCCCTTATATTCAATGTAATCGGTTGGAATATTGTCATTACCATTTACATCAACTTTACTAATAACTTCTTTTCCATCTGTTATATATAATGTTCTCGTTCCAGAAGAGCTTCCTGATTTAAACCAAACTTTTATTTTAACTGGTTCTGTGACAGAAAAGAATAAATATCTTTTTGGATATCCAATGCAAACTCCTAATGAATAATATATCTGCTGTAATTATCTAAAATTTGCTTAAATAATATCATAACCATCCAATAATCTTTAAATAAATATAATCAGTCTCCCACATTTGATGAACGAAATTGTTTTTATCTTTAAATTCATTTGCGGCTGAAACCAAAATATGATTGGGAGCTGAAATTAAATCTCGTTTCCTCAATATCCGATTAATACTCGATTCTGAAATATAAATTCCTAGTTTATCGGTCATTTTATAAGCTAATTCTCTCTGTAATCTTCCCTAAAAA
>NZ_DLJR01000026.1:0-15178 GCF_002484365.1 Empedobacter sp. UBA7611 | reverse complement strand
GAAAATTCAGGGGGATATCCACTTTTTTTGTTGGAATAATTTGTCAATTTTCCTCCAGAAATTTTATAGTTAGATGTATTTCCGTCGTTAGAAATTTTCCATATTCCTTCAAAAGAATAATCTTTATTAATTGTAGTTGGTAAATTAGTAATGTTTATACTATCTTGTTGAGCAGCAACAAAACTACTCGCCATAACAGTTGTGGTTAAAAATAGTTTAGTAAAAATATTCATAGGTTATACTTTAAGCTTTCTCACAAAAATAAGAATTAAATTTACAAAAAGTGTTTAAAATCGGATATTTTAAAATTTATATATAAACTATTAATTTTTGATTAATTAATTTTGCGTCGAATTATAGAATTATGACTAAAATATCACCAAAAGATACCGACCAATTTGACGATTTTGTTCACAAGGAAACAACGACATTTGAAGAATTAACTGTTTTCGATCGCAACAATTTGGCACCAATATCTATTGATAATCAATTTGGTTTAATAGATAAAGAAGGAAATGTAATTATTCCTTTTCAATATCAAAAACTTGTGCTCACAACTGTTAATGCCTATAGCGCGCAAAAGGAGAATAAGTGGGGTATTATCACAAAATCTAACCAGATTTTGATTCCGTTCGAATATGATTTAACAAGTGATTTTATTGAAAATATTTGTGCTGTAAAAAAAGATGGAAAATGGGGTTTTATTGATTTATTAAATCAAGTTGTGATCCCATTCGAATATGATGGTTGTACAGATTTTAGAGCTGGTTTAGCTGGAGTTGAAAAAGATGGAAAATGGGGAATGATTGATAAAAACAATCAGTTAATTATAGATTATCAATACGAATATTTAACGCCAGTCGATCAAAATTTTGCCACTTTTGGAGAAGCTACTTCACTAAAAATTGAGCGTCCAGATATATTAGCTTATTTTCCATATTTCTTATCAAAAGAGAATTATTTGATGCATTTTGGTTTAATTTCAACCAAAAACGAACAAATTTTAGGTCCAATTTCTGAATTACCAATTTTAGAAAGTTTCGAGAATCAAGCTGTTATTCGTCAAAATTATCAATTAGGTTACTTAAAAAATGGAAAAGATTTTGTGAAATTTGAACAATTTACAATCGATCCGTACGAAGAAAAAATCTTAATACAATTAGGAGTAATGAAATAAAAAAAGAGCTTTTCTCAAAGCTCTTTTTTTATTATCTATTGTTTTGGTTTATACTGCATATGTTCATGATTTTCGCTCATCAACATTTTTTCCCCAACCACTTCAAAACCTTTTCTTTCGTACAATTTCTTTGCATTTGGGTTTGTAAAATCGACCAATAAACCTAAAGTTTTGCCTTGCTTATTTCCTATTCCATCAATCAAATAATCCAATATTTTAGAACCTATTCCTTTTCCTCTAAAATCTTCAGAAACTGCAATTGTGTCAATATATATTTCACCTGCTTGTGTTTCATCTTGCGGATGAATAATTTGGTTATAATCATTTTTCAATAATTCTAGAACTGGTTTTCGAAGTTCTTCTAATTTTCCTCCATCATAAAAAGTTGTTGTTCCAGCAAATTGATTATCATATTCTACAACAACTGTATTTTGATAACTATATTGATTTTCTTCTTGTTCAATTAATTTTTTCAAGAATAAAACTCCTTCTTCATAATCTGTTTTTCCAATAAAATCATAAACGATTTTATCCATCGCTAACATCATCAATCTTGCAATTGATAACGCATCTGTCTTTGTTGCTTCTCTAAAATTTAACATAAAAAATAGCCTTGAGATTTCTCAAGGCTAAGTTAGCAATAATTATTTTGAAATTATTTCGCTTTTAATTTATCTAACGTATTGTTATATCCTTCTTTTGCTTTTTCTCCAGCTTCTTTCGCTTCTGCTTTCACATCTTTTGCAGCTGCATTGATATCAGCTTTTGCATCTACTTTATCTACAGTATTATTCACTCCATCTTTTACATCTTGCGCAGCATTATTTACAGCAGCTTTTGCATCAATCCACGCTTTATTAGCATCGTCATAAGCTTTTTGTGCAGCTTCTGTTGCAGCTTTATCACCTTTCGCTTTTGCTTCATCTAAAGCTTTTTTTGCTTCGTCTACTTTCGCTTTTGCATCAGTTTCTGATAATGTAGTTGTTGTAGTTGTCGTTTCTTTGATAACAGCCGTAGAATCATTAGCTAATGAATCTACAGTTACATTAGTTTCAGTTGTTTTTGAAGTTTCTTGTTTACAAGAAGTAGCAAATGATAATGAAGCAACTGCCACTAATACAAATAATTTTTTCATAGTTGTTTATTTAATTGTTTTAATAATAGAATCAATTCTAACAATTTTAATACCAAATTGCGAACGATTATTGAATTAAAATTAAATCTTTTCAGAAAATAAAACAAGATTCTTATAGATAATTATTGATTAGAAGCACTTAGCATACGATCATTTCCAGAAATATCTTTGTGAATGATTACATTTTGATAAAACTTTTGGAATAATTGTTTTGTTTCTTCTCCCAAATATTGATTGATTTCGCAATAAATTTTTCCATTCTCTTTCAAATGATTTTTAGCAAAATCTATTACTCTTTCATAAAAAATTAAAGCATCATCATTTTCAACAAAAAGCGCCAAATGAGGTTCAAAATTTAAAACATTTTGATGCATTTCTTCTTTTTCAAGATTTCGGATATAAGGAGGATTTGAAATAATCACATCAAATTTATGGTTTAATTGAATGTCTTCCAGTAAATTATTCTGATAAAAATTTATATTAACTTTTAAAGTTTCAGCATTTGATTGTGCTATTTTCAATGCATTTTCAGAAATATCTAATGCAGAAAATTTTGCATTTGGAAATAATTTTGCCAACGAAATAGGAATACATCCTGTTCCTGTTCCTAAATCAATCATAGAAATATCTTGATTTTGAGCATAATCATTTCTAATTAATTCAACCAATTCTTCCGTTTCTGGACGAGGAATTAATGTATGTTCATTCACAAAAAAGAAATCGTTATAGAAAAAAGCTTTTCCAGTAATATGTTGTATCGGTTGACCTTTTTTTAATTGTTCTAAATCTGATAAAATTTCAGTCGTTAATTCAATTTCATCTCGGCTAGATAAATCAAGATTCAACTTATCTTCTACATAAATCATGAAAATATGAGAAGCTTCTTCTTTATCATATAGTAATTGCAATTTATCTAAAAACAATTGTTTTAGCTCAACTAAAGTCATTTTGTTAAATTTTTGTAAAGTTAGATTTTATTAATTGAAAGTGCACGATTCTTGATTTCTAAAAAGTAACCAAAAAAGAAATCACAATGAAAATGAATAAATTATTATGTGCTGTTACGATGTTATTTATTAGTCACCTTTCTTTTGCACAGATAGAAATTGATGGAAATAATAAAAAACTAACGTTAGATTGTAAGGGACAAAAAGTAGAAGTTGGTGGAAGTGGACATGTGATCAATTTGAAAGGAGATTGTACCAAAGTTGAAATCATGGGAACAAATAATACAATATCTGTTAATGGATTAACTTCTGCTGAATTAGCTGGCGAAGGAAATACATTATATTATCGTAAAGCATTATCTAAAAATGGTAAATTACCTCAAATAATTGAGGGAAACAACAATACAATTATCAAAAAGCAGTAAAAATCTTTTCATTTATTATGTCTTTAATAGTTAGAATCTCTTTCTTAATTGTATTATTAAAGAAAGGGATTCTTTATTATTTTAATGTTTAACCCAACTTCATATCACCGTCTTTTATCCAGTTTTTCTTTTTCATAAAAATGTAAATTAAATATGAAATAATTGCTGGAGCAATGATTTGCAAAATCAAGATTGACGTTAATATATATGATGTATCGTATTTCGATTTCATAGCATTGAAAGTTCCTATTTGACCAACTAAACCGCAAGAACCCATCCCCGATTCTAAAGCTGTATTTTCCATATTGAAATAAATAATTGCAATTGGACCTATAATCGCTGAAGCTAAAGTTGGTGGAATCCAAATTTTCCAATTTTTATAAATGTTCGGAACCTGTAACATACTTGTCCCTAATCCTTGTGCTAAAACACCTTTCAAACCATTATCCTTAAAACTGATTGTAGCAAATCCAATCATTTGTGCACAACAACCTATTGTTGCAGCTCCAGCTGCTGAACCGTCTAATTCTAACATTAGACACAAAGCAGCTGATGAAATTGGTAAAGTCAAAACCATACCGACAATTACAGCAATTACAACTCCCATTATCACAGGATTAGAATCGGTTGAAAATATAATTATTTCACCAATCCATTTCATCATTTGTTGAACAGAAGGACCAATGATTTGTGCTAAGATTACTCCAACCAAAACAGTAATAATCGGTGTAATTACAATATCTATACGTGTTTCGCCTGCTACCATTTTTCCCACTTCAACCGCTACAATTGTCGCTATAAAAACACCTAAAGGTCCACCTAATTGATATGCTGCAATTCCTATAACTGCTGACGAAAATAACACCAATTGAGGTGCTCGTAAACTATAAGCAATAGCCAATGCTATCGCAGGTCCTGTCGCTTGATTCGCAACTGGCCAAACAATATCAGTTAAAAAAGAAATATCTAACTCTTCACCAATAGTTTTCAAAATTGTACCAACCAATAAAGTCGCAAATAAACCATAAGCCATTGCGCCCATTGCATCGATAAAATATCGTTTTGCAGAAATTTGTATATCTTTTTTGAGTAGGAAATTTTTCATGTTTGAAATTAAAAAAATCTATTATTTGTATAAAAAACTAATCTATTTCATTCTCTTTTTTACACCAATCAAGCATATATTCATATAAATCAGTCATATTAATTGATGGATTTTCTTTGTACTTTGCAAGCATTACTTGATTAAAATCTGTAAATTTCGCAAAACCTCTCATATTACTCATCATTCCATTCAATTCTGGCAAATATTTATCCAAATCTGTTTTGCTATAATTATCATGAACATATAATGTATAAACAGCAAAAGTCATGTATTCGTTAAAAACCTTGTAAGGTGATTCATACATATCAGTTATTGTAGGTTTCGCCCACTTTTTACGATTTGACAATGCTTCATTGATTTGTTTCACATATTTATCAGAAACAGGATTTACATAATTATGATCGATTTCAGTAAATACAACACGTGATTCTAACAATTCATTTTGCGTAGGAGTCAATTTTGAATCAAAATCTGCACGAGCAATGAACATAATAGTTTGTGTAAATCCGTTATCCTCAAAACGCGATGTAGAATGCGCTCCATAAATTAACGGCGAAAAATATACTGCGTATGAACCATAACCAAATCCGAACTTTTTATCCAACCAATTTTGCATTTTCTGAATTGGATTTAATTGATTATACCTTTGCAAAAGTTCTGTATAATACGGTTGGTTGTTCTTATAGAATACTCTAAAATTACTCACTTTTGCAAAATCTTGGAACACTTTTGCATCTTTCATCGGATCAAACGTATACCAGCCTTTTGCCATTTGACCTATGTTTCCATTATTTTTAATCTCTCCGTTTTTATCAAAATTATATGCACAAGCATTCATTTTCAAGGCATAATAATAGCGATAACTTGTATTAGAAAACATATTTCCTTTGTAATCCTCAATATACTGTAAATCTGTAATATATTTTTTAATCGTATCTATCGCAGGATGATTCAAATAAGGCTTAAAGTACTCTTTTACTTGTTTATAATATTCTGTTTTGGTGTCAAACATATTAATTTCTTTCTCAGCATCGGGATGCAAAGCCATTAAAATATTGACCAATTCACTCACTTCCGGAATCGCAACTTCAGTTTTTCCTTTATATTTATTGATATAATCTTTTGTAAAATTTACGTTAGGTGCAATTCCAATAATACGTTGATAAGCGGTATCTTTCTTATTCTGAATGATTAAAAAATCAATCGTTTCACCTTTTTTTAAATCAAAAGAAAGATTATTCTTTCCATCAGAATAAATCACTTCACTCTTTTCATTTGAAACTTCTGCCATAAAAACATCTGGCTTAATTTTAGAATTAATAGCCCAAGATTTGCTTGATATTTTACCATTTACTTTTATTTCAAGCATTTTTTCATTGGTATGTAAAACTTTTTGTGCAAAACTTGGCATTGCTAACAAGGTGAATAAAGCTACAATTACATTTTTTTTCATATTAGTTTATAAGTATTTTTAAAAGAAAACAACCCCATCAAAAGATGAGGCTGTTAAAGTATTATTAATAAAAAAATTACATATTTCTACGGTACTGTCCGCCTACTTCGAATAAGGCAGAAGTGATTTGTCCTAATGAACAAACTTTGGTTGCTTCCATCAACACTTCAAAAATATTTTGATTGTTAATAGCCGCTTGTTGTGCAGTTTCTAATGCACTTTCAGCTTGTTGTTCATTAATTTTATTCAAGTTTTCTTTAGTTTTAATTTGAAATTGTTTTTCCTCTTCTGTTGCACGAATAACCTCCGCAGGAACCACTGTTGGCGAACCTTTTGAACTTAAGAACGTATTTACACCAATAATTGGGAACGTTCCGTTGTGTTTCAATGTTTCGTAATACAATGATTCTTCCTGAATTTTAGAACGTTGATACATCGTTTCCATCGCTCCTAAAACGCCACCACGTTCTGTAATACGATCAAATTCTTGTAAAACTGCTTCTTCTACTAAATCCGTTAATTCTTCAATTATAAATGAACCTTGAATTGGATTTTCGTTCTTCGCTAAACCTAATTCTTTATTGATAATCAACTGAATAGCCATTGCACGGCGAACCGATTCTTCTGTTGGCGTTGTAATTGCTTCATCGTACGCATTAGTGTGTAACGAGTTACAGTTGTCGTAAATCGCATATAAAGCTTGCAACGTCGTACGAATATCGTTGAAATCAATTTCTTGCGCGTGTAACGATCGACCCGAAGTTTGAATATGGTATTTCAACATTTGTGCACGTTCGTTAGCTCCGTATTTATTTTTCAAGGCTTTTGCCCAAATTTTACGCGCCACACGACCAATTACTGAATATTCTGGATCGATACCATTGGAGAAGAAAAACGATAAGTTTGGCCCAAACGCATTGATATCCATTCCGCGAGATAAATAATACTCAACATACGTAAATCCGTTAGCTAACGTAAACGCTAACTGCGTAATAGGATTCGCTCCTGCTTCAGCAATATGGTAACCCGAAATAGAAACCGAATAGAAATTACGTACATTTTGATTGATGAAATATTCTTGCACATCGCCCATTAAACGCAACGCAAATTCTGTTGAGAAAATACACGTATTTTGTGCTTGATCTTCTTTCAAGATATCTGCTTGAACCGTTCCACGAACTTGAGCTAATGTATTTTTCTTGATTTCAGCATAAACATCCGCAGGTAAAACCTGATCTCCCGTTACACCTAAAAGCATCAATCCTAAACCATCATTTCCTTCTGGTAAATCACCATTATAACGAGGTCTTTCCAAACCTTTGTCTTCGTAAATAGCTTTGATTTTTGCTTCAATTTCAGTTTCTAAACCATTTTCTTTGATGTATTTTTCACAATTTTGATCGATTGCAGCATTCATAAAGAAACCTAACAACATAGGTGCTGGTCCATTAATCGTCATCGAAACTGAAGTTGCTGGATGCGATAAATCGAAACCAGAATATAATTTCTTCGCATCATCTAAACAACAAATCGAAACTCCGGCATTACCAATTTTTCCATAAATATCAGGACGATGACCTGGATCATTTCCGTATAATGTTACCGAATCAAACGCTGTAGACAAACGCTTTGCAGGCATTCCTTTCGAAACATAATGGAAACGACGATTGGTACGCTCTGGCCCACCTTCTCCCGCAAACATACGCGTTGGATCTTCTCCTTCACGTTTGAAAGGATATAATCCTGAAGTAAAAGGAAACTCTCCCGGAACATTTTCTTGTAAAACCCAACGTAAAATATCGCCCCAAGCTTCGTACTTTGGCAACGCTATTTTAGGGATTTGTAAGTGCGATAAAGACTCAGAATGTGTCTGAATTTTAATTTCTTTATCACGTACTTTAAATGTATAAACCGGATTTTTATATTTATTTACCTTTTCATCCCAAGTCGTGATAACTTCCCAGTTGAAAGGATCTAAATTCATTTTTAATTTATCAAATTCAGCTAAAAGCACTTTAACCAAATCAGCATTATCAGTTCCAGAAATATCAATCCCGTGTTGAGAAATAGTTGGTGTTTTTCCAGAAAGTGTTTCAATTGTTTTAAAGAAACCATACAATTTTTGCGCAACATCTCTCTGCGCATTTGCACGCACATCATATCCACGATTATTCTCTGCAATCTCAGATAAATAACGTGTTCTTGAAGGTGGAATTACAAAAATCTTTTCAGACATTTCTTTTGTAATTTGAAAAGAAGATTTCAAATCGGCACCTGTTTTTTCAACCACTTTATCAATGATTGATTTGTATAATTGATTGGTTCCTGGATCGTTAAATTGAGAAGCAATTGTTCCGAAAACAGGCATTTCATCAGGATTTACATCCCACAAATTATGATTGCGTTGATATTGTTTTTTTACATCGCGCAACGCATCTAAAGCACCACGTTTATCGAATTTGTTAATCGCAACAATGTCAGCAAAATCTAACATATCAATCTTCTCTAATTGCGTTGCAGCACCAAATTCTGGCGTCATAATGTACAAAGAAGCATCAGAATGATCTAAAATTTCGGTATCTGACTGACCAATTCCAGAAGTTTCTAAAATAATCAAATCATATTTCGCTGCTTTCAACACTTGAATTGCTTCCTCTACATATTTCGATAACGCTAAATTTGATTGACGAGTTGCCAACGAACGCATATAAACACGAGGATTGTTGATAGAATTCATACGAATACGATCGCCTAACAAAGCACCACCCGTTTTCTTTTTCGATGGATCGACAGAAACCAAAGCAATTGATTTTTCTGGAAAATCAATCAAAAAACGACGCACTAATTCATCTACCATAGACGATTTTCCTGCTCCTCCTGTTCCCGTAATTCCTAAAACCGGTGCAGATTTATCAGCTACTTTATCGAAATCAAATGCCTTCAAAAAATCTTCTTCACGATTTTCTGCCAACGAAATTAGTCGCGCAATCGTCGTGATATCTTTATCTTCTAATGATTGATAAACATCTTTTCCTTCTGGCAATTCTAATGGCCCTGTCGGAAAATCTGCTTTCTCCACCATATCATTAATCATTCCTTGCAAACCTAATTCGCGACCATCATCAGGAGAGTATAAACGTGTAATTCCGTAATCCATCAACTCTTTAATTTCTGACGGTAAAATTACTCCACCTCCACCTCCAACGATGCGGATATGACCCGCTCCTTTTTCTTGAAGCAAATCGTACATATATTTGAAATATTCGTTGTGACCTCCTTGATAAGATGTCATTGCAATTGCATTTGCATCTTCTTGTATCGCAGTATTTACAACATCTTCAACCGATTTATCGTGACCTAAATGGATTACCTCGCAACCCGTTGCTTGAATAATGCGACGCATAATATTAATCGACGCATCATGCCCATCAAACAAAGCAGCAGCAGTTACAATACGTACTTTGTTTTTAGGAGTGTATACTTCTTGTATTGGATGTACAAACTTTTCTTTCTTTTCTTCTTGAGTAATTTGTGACATTTATTTGTGATTTTGATTTTTTATGACTCTTGCTAAGATAACATAAATTTCAATGTTTTTCGTGCAGATAAAATTATCATATTCAATAAAATATTAATGTTTTATTAATAAATCACTATAATTTATATTGATTTATTTACAATATATTATTAACTTTAAAGAGAACTATTTTAGAATTCTACTTATGAATACTTATTCTCTAAAAGATCTATCAGATCTGTCAAGACTAGATGAACAAATGATTGTTTTATGGGATAAAAAGTTCAAATTGTTTAACGAGGATAAGATTGATAAAAATTCATTATTTAACCACGATCACTTAAAAAAAGTTATTATTATTTCTTTTTTAATTGAATCAAACAAAAAATATACAGTAGAAAATTTAAGTGTAAAATCACTTTCAGAAATACAACTTTTATCCGAATTTGAAATTCAAAATTATATCCAGAAAAACAAAAGTTACGAACCAATTATTGTGTTATTAATCTGTTCTTGTTTTTCATATGACACACGTTTCTTTGACGCTATTCTTACACTTTGTTTCAATAAAATTGGAATCGAAAAATGTTGTATAGATATTGTTTTTCCTTTTTTAAGCAAAATGTCTATCATTATGGAAAAGTATACGATTCAAGAATCGGTTATTTCCTTTTCTAAAAATTTAATTAGAAAACATCTATTTTATTTGATTAAATCAATTCCATATTCAGATCAAAATTCTCGTAAATGGCTTTTATTTTTACCTGAAAAAGAAAATGAAGATTTAGAATTAATTTATACTCATCTTCTTTTAAAAATTAATAACGAAAAAGGAATTTATTTAGGGGAAAATCAGAGTTTAAATTCTATTTTAGAATGTATTGAAAATACTCAAATAACACATATTTTTATTTATATCTCTAAAAATTATGATTCCACTTCTCTTGAAATTTATCTCGAATCAATCACGAAAAATCTTCCAAATGTTACCATTTTTGTAGCTACTTATACTATTCTAAAAGAAAAAATAACCGAAAAAGTTCCGTATATAAACGTAAACACCCCTACAGCTTTTAATTCTTATTTACAAAAAATTATGGCGATGTAAATTATTTACTTTTGATTTCCCAATTTATAGGTTGTAGATTCTTACTTTTCAAAAAATCATTAGTTTTCGAAAAAGGTTTACTTCCCCAAAAACCTCTGTAAGCTCCTAATGGAGAAGGATGAGCAGATTCTATAACAACATGCTTATTTCGGTCAATTTTTGCTCCTTTTTTTTGAGCATAAGCTCCCCAAAGTATAAAAACTAAATTTTCTTTTTGATCAGAAAGCTTCTGTATTACAGCATCTGTAAATATTTCCCAACCTTTTTTCTGGTGCGAACCTGCCTTAGAAGCTTCAACCGTCAATGTTGCATTTAATAATAATACACCTTGTTTGGCCCATGTTTCCAAATTTCCTGAAGTCGAAATTCCTATTCCTAGATCATCATTCAACTCTTTATAAATATTTTGCAAACTTGGAGGTAATTTAATTCCATCGGCAACCGAAAAAGACAAACCATTTGCTTGTCCAATCCCATGATAAGGATCTTGACCAATCAAAACCACTTTAACATCATCAAAAGGCGTATAATCAAATGCAGAAAATATTTTGGATGCGGGAGGATATATTGTTTTTGTTTTATACTCATTTCGTACAAAATCTGTCAACATTTTCAAGTAATCTTTTTCAAATTCATTCTTTAAAACTTCTTTCCAAGAAGCATCTAATTTCACATCCATTTTCATATATTTATACAGAAACAAAATTAACCAATTTTAACCTCTATGAAAAAGTTTCTTTACCTAATTCCCTTTTTTATACTAAATTCTTGTATAGATTTTGCTGATGATGATCCTTATGATTTAGGCCGGAAAATTGAAAATAATATAAAAGTTTTGAATACAGATATGATATATAATGCAGACCGAACATACAACATAAGCACTGAAGTGAAGAATAAAAACAAGGATTTTTCAGTAAAAGTTAAATTAACTTTTGAATTTAAAAATCCAAATCCGACAATCAATTCCGAAACTTTAACTATTGATTTAAAACCAAATGAAACTAAAAAATCAGTTTTCAGAAGTAGCAAAGCAAATACTAACACAGATCAAATGACATATATTAATAAGGTCAAAATTAATGTCATTCACTTTGATCGGTCATAAAAAATCACGGATTTCAAAGTATTTCATGATTTTGAATTTGTCGAAATTTTATCCGTAATTTTGCGTTAATGCAAATATCAGAACAAACTTTAAAAGATTTAGAATTTAATGCGGTTCAAAAAGAAATCGCAGAATTTGCTTATACAGAAAAGGTTGAGGCACTTATTTTTAACTTAAAACCTTATCAGGATCACCAACTTTTGGTACAAGATCTACAAACGACAAACGAATATTTAACAAGTTTCGAGACGGGAAATCGTTTTCCGTTTTCAGAATATTATATTTTAGATGAAAATCTAAACCGATTAGAAATTGAGAATTATTATTTGCCTGCAGAAGAATTCTTCAAAATCAAGGCAAATACGCTTCAAGTGAAAGAAATCTTGAAATATTTGACAGCTTTCAACGAATATGCACCTGTTTTGTTTGAGAAAGCTTCAACGATTACTTACGAAAAAAATATCATAAAATTAATCGATCAAGTATTCAATAAATTTGGAGAAATCAAGGACGACGCAAGTCCTGAACTGAAAATTGTACGCGATCGTTTGCGTCATTTGAATGGACGAATTACCGAATTATTCAATAAATCGATGTCTTATCATTCCGATTATTTGGATGACATTCGCGAATCCGTTGTTGGAAATCGTCGTGTTTTGGCTGTTAAATCGGCTTTGAGAAAACGTGTGAAAGGGCAATTTTTAGGGACTTCAAAAACTGGTTCGATTACTTTTATTGAGCCAGAAAGTGTACAAAATCCTCGTCGCGAATGGGAAGAATTAAAAGAAGAAGAAAAATATTTGGTGATTCAGATTTTGTTAGATTTAACTGCTCAAATTGCAGAATACAAACCAAATCTTGAAGAATATCAAACGTTTTTAGAGTACATCGATTTTACACAAGCGAAAGCAAATTATGCTTTTTTGATTAATGGAATTTTACCTCAACTTTCTGAGAATCGAATTATCAAATTAGTCGATGCTTATCATCCTGTTTTATTTTTAAACAATAAAAGAAAAGCTCAAAAAACGATTCCGCAGAGTTTAGAAATTAACGAAGATTGTCGAATTATCATTATTTCTGGTCCAAATGCTGGAGGAAAATCAATTACGTTAAAAACAATTGGTTTACTTCAAATTATGATTCAGAGTGGTGTTTTAGTTCCTGTAAAAGATCAAAGTCAATTTGGATTTTTTAATCAAATTTTCACAGATATTGGAGATAATCAATCCATTGAAAATCATTTATCAACATACAGTTATCGTCTAAAACAAATGTCCTATTTCTTGAAGAATGCAGACGATAAAACATTATTGTTAGTTGATGAATTTGGGACAGGTTCTGATCCAGAATTGGGTGGAGCTTTGGCCGAAGTTTTCTTTGAAGAATTTTATGAACGTAATTCTTTCGGTGTGTTTACTACGCATTATACAAATATCAAATTGAGCGCAGAAAGTTTGCCAGAAGCGATAAATGCTTGTATGTTGTTTGATAAAAAAACATTGGAACCACTTTATCGTTTGGAAATTGGACAAGCCGGAAGTTCATTTACATTTGAGGTTGCTGAGAAAAATAAAATTCCGTTTCGTTTGATTAATCGTGCGAAGAAAAAAGTTGAACGTGAAAAAGTGAGTTTGGATAAAACTATTTTAAAACTTCAACAAGAAAAATTTGAAATTCAGAAAACAAAAGATCATGTTGAAGAGTTGCGCGAAACAAATCTTGAGCACAACGAAAAATTAGAGCAAACGAATGAAAAAATTCAGCAAAAACTATATGATTTTCAGCAATTATATGATCGCGAGCAAAAACGTTTGAAGCTTGGAGAACGTATTTCGGACATGGCAGATTCTTATCTAAAAACTAAGAATAAAAAACAAATGATTTCGAATTTCTTAAAATTAATTGAAATGGAAAATTCGAAAAAGACGAAAGAAGTTCAGCAATTAAAGAAAATTGAAAAAATTGTAGAGAAAGAAGTTAAACGCGAATTAAAAGAAAATTCAGAAACAATTTCTCAACAAAAAGAAGTAATCGAAAAGAAAGAAAAAGCAGCTACTCAGAAAAAAATTGATGCGTTGAAAGTTGGTGATCGTGTCAAAATTCATGGTTCGTCTAGTGTTGGAACAATTGATAAGATAAAAAAAGAAATTGTTTTTGTAAATTACGGTTTATTTACAACTCAAATCAATGTTAATGAGGTATATAAAATTTAGTTTTTTCGTTTAATTAAAAAGTTTTCAATCTTGTTTGTGGCAAGATGATGACATTAAACACTATTCTTGTTCTTTTATAATAGATGTAACAAATTGAAATAACACATTGAGTGATTGTAAATATATAGTTACTATCAACAATCGAGGAATGATGAATGAAAAAGGTATTTTTTAATTTAAATTTAAGAATTCTTCAAAAATTTACACAAAAAATTCAGCTATATAAACTGTTCAATCTGGTGTTAATAATATTCCGGTTGAAATTAGCAACTGTAATTATGAAGATGAAATAATCGAAGTTTGTTTTATGCAATACAAATAACACACGATATATAAATTATTTATAAAAGATTAATTACCCAAACTTTATTTCTAAATATTACTAATTGTGCATTCGCACAAACGAATAATAACTGGGGTTGGTTAATTGGAAATTGGGGAAGAATTGGTATTGGAAAACCTGGCGAAGGAAAAGGAACTTTTTCTTTTGAATATCAATAGATCAAAATGTAATTTTTAGAAAAAGTCGTTCCGGGTATCCTTCGCGAGATTCTAAAAAAATGACAGTATATGATGATTTATTGGTTGTTTATTTAGATGAAAATAAAAATTTATCGAAAGCTATTTATTTTGATAACGAAGGTCATGTTATCAATTATTCGATTACTTATCCCGAAAAAACGATTACATTTCTGAGTGAAACAAAACCCAATCAACCCATATTTAGATTGATTTACTCGCTACTCGAAAATAATGAAGTTAACACAGCTTTTGAAATTTCAATGGATGGAAAAAATTTTAATACCTATATCGAAAGAAAAATTAAAAAAATATAAAACGAAAAAGGTTAGTGAATTCACTAACCTTTTTCGTTTTAATATCTTAATCTTTCTCTATGCCTTGTGAACTTATTGTAATCTTCCCCTTGTTAGGAACATTTAAAAGTATAGTTTTTATTTAATATTATTGTATTATTATTTTGATTAA